>NZ_JBLZFY010000151.1:0-6932 GCF_050753365.1 Geminocystis sp. CENA526 | reverse complement strand
TAGCGTTGCGAGGCAACGAAGCAACCTGAAGCAATCTCTTAAAATAAACTTTTATATTTTATTAAATCCTCATTCCTTAGTGAAGAATTAAGAATTAAGAATTAAGAATTAAGAATTAACATCTAAATAATTCCCCCTTAGAATTAATACTAAATGATTGGTTTTTCCAGATAATTTTATTACCAAATAAACCAATTAACCAGATATAAAACCTAATTATCTCCACTATAAAAATTAACCCTAAGTATTCTTTAATATTTTGATTGTTTAAATACTTAAATCCTAGTTGATACCCAATAATTAATTTAAAACTAAAGAGGATAATTAATAATAAACTACTCAATAAATTAAATGAATTGAACAAAGCAAACAAGATACTATTTACAATTCCATAGGTGAAAATCATACCTATATAACCTTGAAAACGAGAAAATTTAATACAACGAAACCAGCGAATTTGTCTTTGTAAATATTGATTAAAACTTTCTTTTTCTATGCCATGATTAACTATATAGTTAACTAAAACTGTTTGATAACCTAATTTTGTTGGTAAATTTCCTAGTAAAAAATCATCGGCTAAACTATTAGCTATTCTCTCAAAACTCCCGATTTCTTCTAATACTTTTTTTCTCATCAAAATAGTCGAACCAAAAGCAAATTTGACTCCTTCTAAATTTCGGGCAATTAATACATTCGGGATAAAATTACAGGCTACTCCTAAAGATTCAATAATCCCCGTATAATTATCGGCAAAAGATTGATATAAACAAGTCACAACTCCTACTTTTTTATCTTGAAAAGGTTGCACTATGGTTTTTAAATAGTCTTCTTTTACTTCTATATCACTATCTGCTATTAAGATTAAATCATGGTGACAATATTTTAATCCATTGGCTAAATTACTCACTTTATAGTTATAACCAATAATTCGATCGAACACGACTAATTTTAAATCTTGCTGTGGATATTTAGCGATTAATTTTTCTACTAATAATATCACAGGATCATCTTTATCTCTAACACAAAAAACAATTTGATAATCAGGATAATCTTGATTAATAAAAGAGGTTAAATTTTTTTCTAAATTTGTCTCTAAACCCCATAAAGGTTTAAGGATAGAAATAGAAGGAGAAAAGTGTGGATTAATCTTATTTTCTAAAGAAAAAAAACTATGGCACGAATACAAACTATATAAATAATAGACGATCGAGCCTAAAGTTAATATTCCAAAAATTATCGATAATAAATTAAGCATAATCTTTTTATTATTTCCTATTCCCTATTACCCTAAACTGAGATATAAAATCTATACATTAATACAAAGAAGATAAAACAAAAAATCAATTTTAATCACTTTTCCCTCTTCCCTCTTCCCTCTTCCCTCTTCCCTCTTCCCTCTTCCCTCTTCCCTTTTCCCTCTTCCCTCTTCCCTTTTCCCTCTTCCCTCTTCCCTTTTCCCTTTTCCCTCTTCCCTACTTTTCTAAACATTAAAGCGGAATAACATAACATCTCCCTCTTTTACAATATACTCTTTTCCTTCCGATCGAACCAAACCTTGCTCTTTTGCCGCCGCCATGCTACCAGTTTTCACTAAATCTTCATAAGCAACAGTTTCCGCGCGGATAAAACCCCTTTCAAAATCAGTGTGAATAACTCCTGCCGCTTGAGGCGCTTTCATTCCTGCTATGATAGTCCATGCTCTGGTTTCTGTCTCCCCTGTGGTAAGATAGGTACGCAATCCGAGTAATTCGTAGGTAGCTTTAATTAACGACTGCAACCCTCCTTCTTTCACCCCTAAAGAGTCCAAAAACTCGGCTTTTTCTTCGGGAGATAACTCTACTAACTCTGATTCTACTTGCGCCGAAACTACCACCACTTTAGCATTTTCAGAGGCTACTTGTTGTTTAACTTGCTCTACCCATTCGTTACCAGTGGCTAAATCTTCATCGGTGACATTAGCGGCATAGATGACAGGCTTGGAGGTTAATAATCCCAAAGGCTTAATGATAACTTCCTCCTCTGGGGTTAATTCTAACAATCTCGCAGGTTTACCATCGTTAAGAATGGGCAAAATGCGCTCTAAAATTTCCATTTCTTCGGCGGCTTCTTTGCTATTCTTCGCCTGTTTTCTTAACCTCTCTACTCGCTTCTCAACTTGGGTTAAGTCGGCTAAGGCTAACTCTAAATTGATAACTTCTATATCCCTAATGGGATCAACTGAACCAGAAACGTGGATAATATCATCATCATCGAAACATCTTACCACATGGACAATGGCATCCACTTCCCTAATATTTGCCAGAAATTGATTCCCTAAACCCTCCCCCTTGGATGCGCCTTTGACTAATCCTGCGATGTCCACAAATTCAATACGAGTGGGTACAATTTTAACACTTTTAGAGATTTTAGCTAAGACATCCAAACGTTCATCAGGCACGGCTACAACACCCACATTAGGCTCGATCGTGCAAAAAGGGAAGTTTGCGGCATCCGCCTTCGCATTAGCAACTACGGCGTTAAATAACGTGGATTTACCCACATTAGGCAATCCCACAATTCCTGCTCTTAACATAATAAATATAGTAATTTTGAATATTGGTCAAGACTCCATTATCACCTAACTTGCACTTTCTATCAAAGTCAAACTCTTACCTCTTGCCTCTTGCCTTTTGACATTGAGGGCAAAAATGGCTCGATCGACCTGACAACTTCATTTTTTCTATTGATGTACTACATAATCGACAGGGTTGCCCTTTTCTACCATAAACCCAAGCCATACCGCCATAATTACCATTTACCCCCGTTATTTGTAGAAAGTCGCTAAAACTTGTACCCCCAGCCTCGATGGCTTTTTCTAACACTTCGATAATCGCTACTCTCAGGGCTGAAACTTGGGAAAATGTTAAATCACAAGCCAAAGTCAGAGGATGAATATTAGATTTGAACAGAGACTCATCAGCGTAAATATTTCCTATCCCCGCAACAATGCCTTGATCCAGTAAAACCGTTTTAATGGGGCGACGACTTTTACTTAATTTCGATCGAAAATAATCTTCAGAAAAATCAGGCGAAAAAGGCTCACAACCGAGCTTTTGTAAACCCGTAATAATGCTTTCAGGGGCTTCATTATCGGGAATAAACCACACCTTGCCAAAAGTTCTAGTATCCACAAAACGCAACTCTCGATTATCCTCAAAGAAAAAACGAAGGCGAGTATGTTTATGTAAAGGAATATCTTGATTTAACCACAATAATTGACCCGTCATGCGCAAATGTACCCCAAGCCATCCTTGAGACAACTGAGCCAACAAATACTTCCCCCGTCTATGCCAAGTCACAATTTTCCGAGACTTAATCCCTTGGGTTAATGTAACGTCCACATCAGGATAAGCCAAACTGCGAGATAACAAAACCTCAGCACCAATAATAGTGAGTTCGGAGGTTGCTTTATTTAGCCCCCGACACACTGTTTCTACTTCAGGTAATTCAGGCATAAATTAAGCCTTGTGCAATGGATTCAAACTAGATTATTTTTTCGCAGGAGCGGAAACTTCTTCTAGCTCACTTTCAGCAAAGTTATTAGTGTTAATACCACCGGGGCTACCACTTAAACCGCTATAGTTAACTTTATCGAAACGGACAATTACAGGGTAAATGATACCGCTTTTGTCCACACTAGCAACAGTTCCCACATCTTTATACCAGTAGGACTCTTTGCGTAAAATTCTTACTTTTGAACCACGTTGAATTGCCATAGGTTAATTTAATATTCTCTTAAAAAAATGACCATTAAATAACAGATTACTACTTGTTTGCCTTTCTGACATGAATTTTTGTTTAAGTTTTATTAAGTAAAATGTAATTAAAAAGTCATTTGTTATACAAGCCAGTATATATAAAATTGATATTCTCTATACTAAAGATTAAGTTTGTTTTTCACTTCGCTTAATGTCACCATCAAAGTTAAAGGATTAACAGGAGAAACTTTAAAGCCACATTTATTTTGATAAAATTGTTTTGCCGATTCATCTAAAGCATGAACTAAAATAGCTCTAATTCCTGCAATCTCAGACGCTTGTAAAGTTCGCAAAACTGCGTTTTTGACTAAACCAAAGCCGATACCACTGCCTTGATAATTAATATCAACAGCTAATCTTCCTAAAACCATCACAGGTATAGGTTCAGGCATATTTCTTCTTATACTTCCGTGAGCAATTTTTCTAGTAATGCTTCCTGTCGCTAAAGAATAATAAGCAATTACTTTATTCTCATAACAAATAACATAAGTACGAGAAGCCCCCTTTAACTCATTTTCATAAGCCTTTTCTCGTAACCAATCATTAAGTAAGGGTTGCCCACAATCAAAGTCTGTAATGTTATGGAATGGTTTTAAGGGCGTTGGTGTGTTATATTTTATTCCCACGGTGCTTTATGGTTGAGTAAATGAGATAATTGTTCGTTATCCGTTGGGGAAGTCTCTAAAAGTTGATTAAAAGTTTCCCATTGTTTTTCATTTAAGTAAAATAAACGTCTGTCGAGTAAAGTTTCTTGGGCTTTTTGATAGGCGGCATCTAACATAAATGCAGTGCGAGTTTTGCCCGTGACATTGGCAGCTAAGTCGATTAAATCTTTATGACTTGATTCTATTCTTAGATTGATGGTTTCTGAGCGTTTATTTTTTTGTGCTTTACTAACTTTCATGGTGATTTTAGCTATTAGTATTCACATTGTATAAACAATTTTATAATATGTCAAGAAAATAACTTAAGGCAAGATTAGTTGTTTTTTTTCTAAAATCTCAATACCGGGATATTTATGATTGAGGTGAAAAATATGAACTAATGATGAGCTAGGATATTAGTGATACTTAACCTAAACTATAATGTCATGGAAAAAACCTTATATATTCCTGATGAACTCTGGAAAGAATTAAGTAATTATTTGAAACAGCATCCTCAAGAAAATCTTTCTAATGTGATACAAATAGCATTAAAAGAAAAGTTACGCTCTCGTAATGGTACAGGGTTATTAAAATTAGCAGGAATAGTTAAAAATGCCCCTGCGGATGCTTCTACCAATATAAATAGCCGTTAATGAAACGATTTGTCTTATGGACGATCGATTATAAAGATTTAGGTGTTTTTGACGGTATAGAATTTTGGAATCCTTAACTCAAGGATAAAATTTTAACTTTTTGTAAAAATTCCCCCCATTCTCTCAAAAATAAGTTAATATATTGATACCTATGTACTAAAAGATTGAAAATTTCTGACATAGATACTAAGTTTAAATTATATTGATAAAGTTAAATAAAACGATTAGCTTATGGCTACCAGTACAATGGCACAAAATTCTGATAAATCTGATAAAGAAAAGGCGTTAAATGTTGTTTTAACTCAAATAGAACGAAACTTCGGTAAAGGTTCTATTATGCGTCTGGGGGATGCTTCTAAAATGAAGGTAGAAACCATCTCCAGTGGTGCTTTAACCCTTGATCTTGCCCTCGGTGGTGGTTTACCAAAAGGACGTATTATTGAAATTTATGGACCTGAAAGTTCTGGGAAAACAACTCTTGCACTTCATGCTATCGCCGAAGTTCAAAAAGCCGGTGGTATTGCGGCTTTCGTGGATGCTGAACACGCTTTAGACCCTAATTATTCTCAGGCTTTAGGAGTTGATATTGATAATTTATTGGTAGCTCAACCCGACAACGGGGAATCTGCCCTTGAAATTGTGGATCAATTAGTGCGTAGTTCTGCTGTTGACATAGTTGTCATTGACTCGGTAGCGGCTTTAGTACCTCGTGCCGAAATTGAGGGAGAAATGGGGGATTTACAGGTGGGTTTACAAGCCCGTTTGATGAGTAAAGCCTTAAGAAAAATTGCAGGAAATATCGGGAAATCAGGCTCTACGGTTATTTTCTTGAATCAGTTACGTCAGAAAATTGGTATTAGTTATGGTAGTCCAGAAGTCACCACTGGAGGAACAGCTTTAAAATTTTATGCTTCTGTTAGGTTAGATATTCGTCGCATCCAAACTTTGAAAAAGGGTACTGAAGGAGAGTATGGTATTAGGGCAAAGGTGAAGGTGGCAAAAAATAAGGTTGCACCTCCTTTTCGTATTGCAGAGTTTGATATTATTTTCGGTTCGGGGATTTCTCGCATCGGTTGTTTATTGGATTTAGCCGAAAAAACTAATACTGTTACTCGTAAAGGCGCATGGTATAGTTATGAGGGCGATAATATTGCCCAAGGGCGAGATAATGCGGTGAAATATCTGGAGGAGAATCCCGAAATTGCTAGTTCGATCGAACAGAAAGTTAAGGCAGAGTTAGAAATTAATAATGTCAGTTTTGACAGTGCTAGTGATGACTCAGAGGACGATTTTGAAGTCATGGACGAATAAAACTTATGTAGGGTGGGCATTGCCCACCAACCGAAGCAGGGCGTTTTCATTCTCAAAATTTGATTTAACTCAAAACGATAATTGACAAAAAATCTAGCTATTTTTTCTGATTAGAAAATCAATGATATAGCGTTTATCAAAAAGATGAGGTACAATTTTAGAAGAAAATTTTTGACTATATCAACATTAATGTAATGCGTCCTTATTCTTTGGATTTAAGACAAAAAATTATCCAGGCTCGTGAAAACCAACAATTGTCTATTCGTCAATTAGCCAAAATTTTTGGTGTGGCAAAAAGTTTTGTTCAAAAAATACTCAAGCGATACAAAGAAACAGGAGAACTCAAACCTCGATATTCTGGCGGAAGACCACCAAAAATAAATTCTGAACAAACTGTATTATTTTCGACCAATTCTATCATCATTCAAATGTTTAGGTAATACTCCTTTTCCGATTAAATGTTCCGTTGCTTTGTCTTCAAAAAACTGTGGAAATAGATAAAGGGGACGAGAAATAAACCCTAGTCC
>NZ_JBLZFY010000150.1:0-7320 GCF_050753365.1 Geminocystis sp. CENA526 | reverse complement strand
GGGTAAAAAGGTTAAAGTTTCCTTTGATACATACTGCAAAACTTCGGGAATAAATAACTCGATAAATTCCCAGAAAAATGTTTGGATTAATTCTTTAAATAATCGATCGTGATCTATCATAATTTATATGTGAGATTGCTTCGTTACCTCGCAATGACATAATATCATCATTGGAGAAGTTGTATTTATCAAAAAATTAATATTTTCTATCATTGATAATAGATTGAATACCATACATAATGTTTTTGACTGCAAATTACTCTAATAGTATTGCGACAATTATAATCTTTATCATAGTTCGATCGAGCCTTTAGTAATCAATTAAAGAAGATTCAACGGTTTCTCTTAACCATTTTTGGTAACTAATTCCTCGTTTTTCTGCTGATTTTTTGATAGCTTTTAACAATTTTTCTGACACACGAAAAGTAATTACTTTATCCTTTGGTTCAAACTCGAATGTCATGGGAGTAAAATTTTCTTTATTGAGATAATCCGTTAAATCTTGTTCTAACAATAATTCGGCATCTCGATCGTTGTTAATTTTTGGTAAACGCTTGTTCATATTTTTTAGCCTTTTATAACAAAATAAAGTGTTAAAACCAAATGAATTGTTTGCTTATTTTCCATAAAGTTTATTTTAAATGGAAAACTCTAACATTATCCAGAGTAGCACCATAAGCCGAAGTATTACCTGATGAGCCTGAAAAGGTTAAAGTAGT
The DNA here is from genome assembly GCF_050753365.1 of Geminocystis sp. CENA526. Taxonomy (NCBI): domain Bacteria; kingdom Bacillati; phylum Cyanobacteriota; class Cyanophyceae; order Chroococcales; family Geminocystaceae; genus Geminocystis; species Geminocystis sp. CENA526. Next base: position 6,601 of record NZ_JBLZFY010000150.1, on the reverse strand, counting down.
CATGGAATCTTCTGCAATAAATTCCCATTTAAAAGTCTGCCATTGCATATTTTCTCTCGTTTTTCCTCCCCTTATATCAAAAACAAAATGACCTTGTTGTTCCCCAGTTGATACAATTATTTTTCTAATTGGAATTTCTTGATTATCTGGATTTCCTGCCATATCAAATTGAACTAAATATCTATCTCCAATTTTAGTAGGAAAAGTTTGACTAATTGCCCCTGCTTTACCACCATTAAGGTCTAAACTTCTATTGCCATCACTATTTTGCCAAAAATTTTCTTTATAATCAATATCATCAGTTTTTATTTCCCAATTAGTAATACCCTGTGATTTAGTATTTAATCCGTTAAATTTAGTATCCTTATTAATTTCAACGCCTTCTTCAAAACTACCATTTTTAATTAAATTTTTTGGTGTTTTATCTAAATTATTTCCCCTATAATTATAAATTGACAATCCTATCAAAATTAAAAAACTTAAAATAGAAATATTTAGGTTAATTAATGGAATATATTTAGAGAATTGATACTCAGGATTTATATTTATTAGTTTCTCTTGATCTTTTATTAACATTTTAATTATTTCTCTTGCACTAATACGATTTTGATAATCTTTAATTAAACATTCTCTAACAATTTTATTGAAAGGATATTCTAATGAAGGAATAGTAATTTTGTCATTAATAACTAATTTTCTAATATGTTCTGAATCATTTGTTTCAAAGGGTAGTTTTCCTGTTAAAATCTCTATTATTAAAATACCTAATGACCAAATATCCCATGCAGTAGAGATTGTGCCTTCGTAGGCTTCTGAGGGTGCATACCCCATTGATCCCATTATCGTAGTAGTTTGAGTTGCTGTATTTTTCAAACTCCTAACTAAACCAAAATCCGATATTTTCCACTTATCCCCTACTCTTAAAATATTACCCGGTTTTAAATCTCGATGGACAATAACAGGTTGTTGACTATGTAAATAATCTAATCCGTTGGCTATATCTAATACTAATTGTTTAACTTTTTCTTCCGATAATTTACCTTTTTTCAACTCATCCTCAAGGCTATAATCTGCTTTTTCCATCAGCAAATAGAGAAATTCAATATTATTTAATTCACACTCTCCGCAGGTATAACAATTAATCAAATTAGGGTGTTCTAAAGTAGTGGAAAAAATCAATTCATCTAACTGTTTGTCGGGGTTATCGGTAATAATTAATTTGATGGCAACGGTTCTAATTAATCGATCTTTAACCACTTCATCGGCTAAATAAACACCTCCAAATCCGCCTGAACCTAATAATTTTTTGAGATAATATTTATTATCAATATTTTGCCCTTCAAGCATTTTAAATAGGAGTTGATTATTCATATTTTTGAGATGAAATAAATTAAATTGAATATCACTATAGTAGTGGGCAATGCCCACCACAGGAATTATTGATAGTTATTCATTCCTACATAAGAGCATATAAGATTTCGATCGAGATAGACATTGATTAAGTTAAGAGTTAATTATTTTTCTATTTTCCACATACCTTTTTCCATGATACGAGCATAATCTTGAGCGTTAATTAAGGCTCGATCGAACTTCCCATCAGTATAATTTAAGTTAGGGATACCATAGCCTTGTTTGATTAATTCTTGGTTTACCATTCGATCGAGATACCAGACATAACCATTGAGACGATTATATTTATCTTTAACTTGTAAATCTGTTTCAACGATAACCTTAGCAGACTTAAGAGGGATGGTATTATCAAGGGTGAAAAAATTGACTAAAAATTGTTTTGCTTCCTCATTGAGATTAGATTGATTATCGGGAATATCTATAGCAGTTAACCTGAGTTGATAGGATGTATTATCGATGATAATTTCAATTGTTTGTCCACTAACTACTCTTTTGATACTTGCTTCTATACCCTTAATGGAGGGTTGATTTTGACATCCCGTCAGTATTAAAAATAAAGCTAAAATTATAACCAGAAAATTCATCGTTATTTTTAGTTAATTTAAGAAACGGAATCGCCTCTTCTACTTTGAGTATGATAAATTATGTCTAAAAAAAGGTGTCAGGTATTAGGTAGTAAGTCTTAGGTTAAATTAAAACTGTAAATTTATACTATCTGCATTTTTAAAATTATAAACCTATTATATACCAACGCTTTTAACGATTATTTAATACTAAAATATCATGACTACTGTAGAAGAGCCACGGAATCATAATATTATTCTGCCATAATAAAGTACTATAGCAGTCCTAAATCATTCGATCGAATTGAGGGAGAAGGGAGAGGGAAACGGGGAAAACAATTAAGAAGCTAAAGCAACTTCTATCATTTGTTGTAATTCGCCTGTCTGATATAATTCGATGAGAATATCACTACCGCCGATAAACTCCCCATTAACATATACTTGGGGAATAGTGGGCCAATTAGAATATTCTTTGATACCTTGACGAATATCATAGTCGCTTAAAACATCAAAGGTTTCAAAAGGAATGCCAAGAGTATTTAAAATTTGCACAACATTATTAGAAAATCCACATTGAGGCATCAATTTAGAGCCTTTCATAAAAACCACTACAGGGGTACTTTTAACAATATCGTCAATCCGTTGTTGTAAATCTGGTGTCATAATTAATTAAAAATGTCTAAGGAAAATAATAATAGTTTATTGAAGTTTCGTATTGTAATCATCAAATAAGATTACAGATACTTATTGTCATTGCGAGGCGCTTTGCGTTGCGAGGTTACGAAGCAATCTGAAGCAATCTGCAAAAATTGTATTTAGTACCTAAGTCTTGTTAGTTTTGCATGGTTTGCCATACATCGGGGGTATAGGTTTTTAAGGCTAAAGCGTGAATCGCCTCTGATTTTAGTTCGCTGTGCAATGCACCGTAAACTAACTGATGTTGTTTTACTTTAGTTTTACCTGCAAATTGAGATGAAATTACGATCGCTTCAAGATGATCTCCCCCTCCCGTCAAATCCTTAACGAAGACTTGGGCATCACTAATTTCTTGTTCGATCGTTTTTTTTACTTGTTCTAAACTTACCATTATTATTTAAAATAAAGAATTAAATTATTAATTTATTATACAATAGCTTGACTTTTTATTTTGATAAATTAGAGACAATTTTTGTTAGAATTGACTATTATCAATACTTTCTATAGATTAATACTATAGTTAAAATTAGTTACTAGAACGAGGTTGAAAAGGAGTTTGCACAAAACCAATTTCGTATAATTGTTGATAGGATTTTCGCCCTAATTCACTGGTGGGATTTTGCGATCGAATTATTTGAATCAAAAGCGGTACTGCTAATTCGGGCTTATTTTGCGCCCTATGTACTAAAGCTAACTGATAGGTGGACTCATCTCTTAGGGTAGCAGTTCTTAACGCTCCTGCTCGTTGCCCTTCTGCTAAACGGGGATCAATTCCAGAGAAACTTTCCGCTAATTGTAGATAAAAATTGGAGAGTTGATTAAAAATACGTCTAGCTTGTTGTAATTTAGTAGCCGCCAAGTCATAGTTACCCGCATTAATAGCTTCTTCAGCTTCTCGCATCAAATTTTCTCCCCCTTCAATACTTAATAGGCTTTCAGTTTGATTGATAGGGGCGATAATATTTTCTTCCAATCCCTCATTATTTTGGCTATCGTTTAGAGATTGAGCAAAAGCTAAAGGCGTAAAAGACAACACACCACAAGAAACAATAATCCCGAAATAATTAGTCAAGTTTTTTTTAAAGGACAACGATAACATACAGAAATTATGACCTATTCAATAGATTGCTTAAATTCTACAGTATCTTAACATGGTTATCACAATTCTAATAAGGAATGAACAATGAACAATTAACAATTAACAATTAACAATTAAAAACTCCCCACTATTCACTATTCACTATTCATTATTCACTATTCACTATTCACTATTCACTATTCACTACCTCATCTAAGACTATGAGGCAACCTCTAATTAAGCTGGATAGATGCGTAGTCGGCGATTGGGTTCATCACCAAAACTGTCCGATCGAAGTCTATAATGTTCAATGAGTTCATGTTGCATCTTTCTCACCTTCGGATTTCTAGGAAGTAACTCCACAGGTTGCCCTTGGGGTATCACAATTTGTTCTACCGCTAACCGTGCCTCCTCTAAGGCTTCGATTTCGTCATCGCTACCTGCTTTGGTAAATAACCTTAAATCCTCCGTTTCATTGTCTGGGTTATCCATATTGATTAACTGCCTTAAAGTACGGGTAATTTGAGGAATACTGTTAGACTTGATGCTATGGATAGGGATTTGTCTATCTTTTGCCAACTGCATTAATTTAGAATGGTGTTTCACTTGCGATCGAAGTGCCAATACAGCATCCGCATCATCTAAATCCTTAGTTAACACTACTGGCATTTTTAACACATCAATTATTTGTTCTAGGTTCGATCGACCGATACCATAGGGATAAACATAAATAGGAAAATCCTCCCCATTTGGTCCCGGAATGCGTATTTTTTCTGTGGCAACATCCCCCTGATACCAAGACTTATTCAACATTTCCTCAAATTCTAAATTAGGTTGTTGATGGGTTAAGGAAATAGGGAGCATTTTACCCGAAGCTCTTAAACCGCTAGGCTTAGAAGGAATTTCAATCAAACTTTGTACCTTTGTCAACTCAGTTTGAGGTACGATCGAAGGGTCTCTTGTAATGGAAACCTCCCCTGCATCATTAACCTGACGTAACTGAGGAATCGACTGTCTTCCCCGTAATAGATGATCAACAGTTTGAGCTACTTCTTCATGGACTACCCATTTTTGACGCTCCCACATTTCCACCGCAATCTGAAAGGTAGGAGGAGCTTTTCTTTCTAAAACCGTCTTTTGAGAGCCACGGCGACGGGCTTCTTCATCCCCTAGGGTGACGGATTGAATACCCCCGATTAAGTCCGATAAAGTCGGGTTTTTGATCAAGTTTTCTAAATAATTACCGTGAGCAGTACCCACTAACTGAACACCCCTTTCTGCGATCGTACGAGCCGCTTGAGCCTCTAATTCTGTACCAATTTCATCGATGATAATGACTTCGGGCATATGATTTTCCACCGCCTCAATCATTACCTGATGTTGTAACTCAGGACGAGCCACCTGCATTCTTCTGGCTCTACCGATGGCAGGGTGAGGTACATCTCCATCTCCTGCAATTTCGTTGGAAGTATCAATGATTACTACTCGTTTTTCTAACTCGTCAGCTAAAACCCTAGCGATTTCCCGTAAAGCCGTAGTTTTACCCACCCCGGGGCGACCTAATAGTAAAATAGATTGACCACTTTCCACTAATTCTCGAATCATCAAAATAGTGCCAAAAACCGCCCTCCCAATACGGCAAGTCAAACCGATAATATTACCTTGACGGTTACGAATGGCACTGATACGGTGTAAAGTACATTCAATTCCTGCACGATTATCGGCGCTAAAATGACCAACTCTAGCCACACAATGCTCTAAATCTTCTCGACTGACTAAATTATCACTTAAATAACAACTATGCCCTGAAAATCTCGCTTCGGGCTTTCTCCCCAAGTCTAAAACTATCTCAATTAAAGAACTTTTTTGAGGATGTTGTTCCACAGATTGACGAATTGTCAAAGGTAAAATTTGTAATAATTTATCCAAATCGTCCGTAATCTGCATTCTGTGTTGGGGCAGTTTTTCTTCCATTCCGTAATATTATAAATTGAAGGTTAACGAGACTTTAAGTCGAGGGTTATTCGGCAAATAATGCCATGTTGATTATAATAACTGAATTAGCGAATAGTGAATAGTGAACAATGAATAATGAATAATGAATAATGAATAGATTTCGATCGTGATTATTTTTTTATATCGTAGAACAGGCATCTTGCCTGTTTTTCTGAAGATGTCTAATAGTCAATTTATGATCCTGTTGGCGAAACATATCTTAACATAAACTTTGACAAACATCCTGATATATGTATTGGTAAATATAGAAATTTTGGAGAAAAATAATGACAATGCACCCTCAAGAAAAATGGAGTATTCCTGAAGATACGAAAACAGTAGCATTAGCTGTCTTTCAAAAAGGAAATATCTATCTTAAAATAGCAGAGCAATTAGGACAATTATACGAAGATAAAGAGTGGTTAGATTTATATAGCCTAGATTGTGGGCAAAGTGGTATTTCACCAGCACGTTTGGCTTTAATAACTATTTTTCAATTCATGGAAGGATTAACAGATAGACAAGCCGCAGAAGCAGTCAGAGCAAGGATTGATTGGAAATATGCATTAGGGTTAGAATTAACAGATCAAGGTTTTAATTTTACGGTATTAAGTGAGTGGAGAAAAAGATTAATTGAATCTCAAAAAATAGAAAAATTACTAGAAATACTATTAACTCATTTAAAAGGAATCAATTTCTTAAAACAAAGGGGAAAACAAAGAACAGATTCAACTCATGTATTAAGCTAAGACGCATTTAAGTTGCATTAATCAAATTTCCCTTATTTTTAAATTTTTTACTCCAATTTATCTCTAATTGATTTTCATTTAATAGCCTTTTAATTGTTGTTTCTAACTCT
>NZ_JBLZFY010000149.1:0-7430 GCF_050753365.1 Geminocystis sp. CENA526 | reverse complement strand
TACCAACCTGATGCTTTATTCACTACTTGGACTTGCTTAACTACAAATCCTTCAGGAATCGGTCGATGTAAGTTAATCTCAATATCCCCTATCTTGGGTAGTTTGATTTGATTACCAACAATAGGATTAGTTTTGAATTGAGGAAACACCATTGAGCGAATCCTTTTACGAAAACGGGGAAAACCATACCCTCTATTATGAAAAGACCTGAAAGCCTTATCTACTTTACCAACAACCTCTTGAAGAACCTGAGAGGGTACTTCTTTTAATTCAGGATTTTCTTTTTTTGCTTCCGTCAATTGACGCTTTTGGTAATAATAATCAGGATAAGGCACGTCAGCAGGGATAATGTACTCATTAATCAACGAGCATTGATCAACAGGGGATTTCCTAGACTTAATCCAGTCTTTTCTCTCCGCCAGACAATAATTGTAAACTTTCTTACACGCAAAAAGCCACCGCAAGAGGGTTTCCTCCTGTGATGGTTCTGGGTATATGCGATATGAGTAGTTCAAATTAATCATTGTCTTAGGTGACTTTATTTTTGTACCTAGATATAGAATAACATAAACTTCTGGTTTGTGCCAATAAATCTGGACGGCAATTCATCCCACACTGATTGTGTGGGTATTTCTTAACGAAAAATACAGTGTGGGGCTTCTTGCCGAAGAAAAGCTAACCTCATTCTACTCTCAAACATCCTCAAAAGCGCACGCATAATTTCGATGATATTATAGTCTATCTGTTTAAAATGTTAATTATTAAACAAAGAGGGGAGGGGGAAATCCTATTTTCTATCGTCATCACAAAAATTCATCACATCGTCATTAAGACACAGATAAAGAGGGTAAAAAAGTTACTAAAGAGGGAAAAATAATGATTAATAATAATACTAATAACTGCAATAAAATAAAAGGAATTACCCCCTTATAAATATCGATCGTTTTAATCTCAGGGGGGGCTACTCCTCGTAAATAAAATAAGGCAAAACCGAAAGGAGGAGTTAAAAAAGAAGTTTGTAAATTAGCGCCTAAAATCACTCCATACCATAACAAATCTAACCCTAAAATCTTTGCTACAGGGGCAAAAATAGGAATTACAATAAAGGCTATTTCAAAAAAGTCAATAAAAAATCCAAGAATAAAAATCACTAACATATTAATAGCTAAAAAACCCCATTTTCCCCCGGGTAAATTAACTAATAATTCTTCCATAAATCGATCGCCCCCGATACCCCTAAATACTAAACTAAATGCAGTTGAACCGAGTAAAATAAACATTACCATAGAGGTAATTCGCATAGTGGATTCACAGGCTTTTTTTAAGGCATCCCACGTTAAATGTTTATTAAAATAAGCTAAAATCATCGCTCCCAACGATCCGATCGCACCTGCTTCCGTAGGTGTTGCGACTCCGAAAAAGATACTCCCTAAAACCAAAGCAATAAGAATCAAAGGAGGAATCATCGCTTGATAAACCCGAATCCATAACGCCTTACCACCAATATTTCTGACTTCCAAAGGTAACGCAGGGGCAGTATCAGGGCGAATCCATGCTACAATCAGCACATGAACCGCAAAAGCACCTGCCATCATCAATCCGGGGATAAGTGAGCCAATAAATAAATCTCCTACAGGCGCACCTAATTGATCAGCTAATACTACTAATACCACACTAGGGGGAATAATTTGCCCTAAAGTGCCACTAGCGGCGATAACTCCCGTTGCTAACTGTTTGTTATAGCCATAGCGAAGCATGATAGGTAAAGAAATCAACCCCATAGCCACCACCGTAGCCGCCACAACCCCAGTAGTCGCCGCCAACAATGCACCTACCACCACCACCGCTAAAGCCAATCCTCCCCTCATTCTGCCGAATAAGATGCCCATGGTTTCTAGCAACTTTTCGGCAATACCCGTAATTTCCAACATTGACCCTAAAAAGATAAAATAGGGAATAGCTAAGAGGGTATAGTTAGACATAATGCCAAAAATGCGGGAAGGCATGGCACTAAAAAAAACGGGATCAAAAATCCCTAAAATTGAGCCGATAATGGCAAAAATAAGCGCCACTCCCCCAAGGGAAAAAGCAACGGGATAGCCAAAGGATAAAAATAATAATGCCCCCGCAAACATTAATAATCCTAGCCAATCATACATAATCAGTGAGTAATGAGCAAAGTCGAATGACTAATAAGTATAACTTACATTTTAATTAGGGCAAAAGAATTTCTTTTAAGACTTTTACCGTTTGAGTTAATTTTTGATTTTCTAGACATTTAAGATATTCTTCTAAACTTAAAGGAGGATTTTTTAGCGTTATTCTTTGTTGATTAATTGCTCCAATAACTTTAGTTTCATTAATATCCATTAATTCTAAGATAAATTCATCAGGATAAATGGCACAAATTTGATAATTGGTAAGAATAGAAATAGGAAAATCTTTAATATTAAAAGTGATAATTAAGTTAGCTTTTGCATGAATCGCTGTTGCTAAAACATGAATATCATTAGAATCAGGAAGATTTAAACAGGGCATCAGATACTCATATCCTGTTACTAAAGCATCTTTGACATGACGATTCATTAATTGTTTAGTTCTATCGAGTTGTGCTAAAGTCAAATCAGGACGGTTTTTAAGTACATTTCTCATCCATTCTTCATGAATTTTATCCGTCCATTTTGCTTGAAATAAATCCGTCATTGCTAACCACATCAACAAATCTCGCAATGGTGCAGGATATAAAACACAAGCATCATAAACAACCGTTAATTTACTCACTGTGCCTTAATATCCCATGTTTAATTCTTGTGCCTGGGCGGTTAACTCCCTTAAAACTTCCCTTCTTTGGGCTTCTACTTCCTCTTTATAAACCATTAAATCTTGGGCTAAAATTCTACGACACACCCCGACATTACGAAAAGGAATTTTACCTAATTCTAATAACTCTAGGATATATGAGCGAGAAACATTGAGAATTTCGGCGGCTTCAGATGTCGTTAATTCGGATTTTATAGGCACTATTTTTACTTTGTCACCGTTGGCTAAATGACTTAAAATCTCCGCTAATTGTGGTAAAACACTACTAGGAATGATTATATTTTGCCCTTCACTAAGTCTTAATTCACAAGTATCATCATCGGGGGAATACATAGCTAAAAATTGACTAGCTATTTTGGAGATTTCTTGTTCTGTAGATGTTCGAGAAACAGATACAATCATAGTGGTTAATTATTTAATTTACTGATTTATACATGATAAACAAATATCTAACTGATAATTCAAAAAAGGATTATTCTAGTTAAGATAAGGCTAACTTTTCCTTTTTCAAATTTAATAAAAACGAGCTAAATTGTTCTTTATGTTCTTCTAATAACCAATAGCTAATATCTTCAACAGAAACTGATGTTAATGAGTCATATTTTTCTATTTTTGTACCATCCCATCCGTCCTTATAAATAACTTTTTTGTTTGTTAAAATAATTCCAGAATTAGCATTATTCCAAGTACTTGTATCAATTAAAACAACTATTTTTTCGTTAATATCTAAGGGAATATTTTTAGCAAAAGTATCTATGGCATCGTTTAATTTATCTAATGCTATATCTGGTGCAAGATAAATTTTTTGTTTAGAATTATACTCTTTAGGATGAATGTTTTGTTCAATATATAAAGCGATCGAATCATTTGTTCTATCTGTTAAAGCATAACTAGAAGTTTCTATGTAATGTAATAATTTGTTGTCTCTTTTTCTGTTACTGCTTAAAAATGACCATACCACATAACCTGCGGCAAAAGCCACCAAAGACGCACCTCCTGTCATTACGGAAAGTCCGCCCAAAGCAGCGATCGTACTACTAATAGCAGCAGCCCCTGACAAACCACTAGGTACAAGCATTGAGGAAGCTGTTAACCATGCCAATCCCACTGTACCTGTACCTGCTAATGCTCCTGTCAATGTTGCTACGGTTAAATTCACTAAATCTTCAGCATCCAAATCCGAAAATGTTACCATAGCCATAATACCAGCCGCACCAATCAACGCCGCACCACCTGTAACAACGCTTAATCCTCCTAAAATTCCTAATCCTCCACTTGCCACAGAACCGCCTCCTAACCATGCTAAAGTAGCATTAGTCGCCGCCGCCCCCACAAGAGAATCTAATGTTATTCCTGTACCCGCTTCAACTCCTAAAGCGCTTAAAGCCGTATGAGCAAGAGGTAGTCCTCTAGTAGCTAGTAAAGTGCCATTTTCCCAACTTTTTTCAGCATTTTCTTTTATATCTAAATATTCCTCAAATATTTGTTGTATTTCCAATTTTGAAACTAGGGCATTTTCTCCCAATAATTTATCTACTGCGACAAAATACATTGTCTTGGGATTCAACGGCATTTTTGAATCAAATATATATTTACTTAGATAATCAAGAGCAAAAAATTCTCCATCTTTTTCTGATAAATTTTCCCCATTTCTTATCTTTTGATAAACTTTTGAATAAATACCATCTCTATAAGGTAAATTATTTTTAATAAAATCAAGAATAATAAGATCAGCAGTATAAGCACGAGAAGTTAAACTAGCTTGATTATAAAGACTTTTTAAGTCTAAAGGTAAGTCATCTATTTCCGAAATAATAATATCAAGTAAATCTAAAAAATCAAAGTTAGGAACTGGGTCCAAAGCCTTGACATATTCAGCAGTTGCGACTAAATTTTTTTTCACATCTTTAGGAAGATTAAGATTATTTAAAGCTAAATTAAACTTATTTTCAATGAGATATATTTTATAGTTTGCACTAGCAATATTATATCTCTCAATAATATTTTGATCTAAATAAGAAGTAGAAATAATATAGTCTAATAAAGATAAATCTTCAGATTTAACTTCTTCTCCATCTTCTATTTGTTCATAGACTAATTTACACTTTTTACGAGTGGATTCTGTTAAAAGTAAATTACATTTATCAATTTCCTCTTTAATTTTACCATTAATATTATAAGACACCTCATATAAAGTGTGAAAAACTACTGAAATCGGTAGATTTTTGATGCCTTTTCCAGCTATAGTGACTGTATAATTATCTTGTAATCTACTAGGAATTTTGACGTTGTAAGAATCGCCACTTCTAAGGGTAATAGTTTTTTCTCCACCATATCTAGCTAATTTATAAGGAATATAAACATGATAGGTTTCTAGTTGTTGTTCTTTTCCCTGAGTATCTGCTATTGCTGATGATGAAAAAACAAAAGACTGAGATAATAAGGCTAAAGAAGCGATCGTACTTACTTGAAAAAAATCACGACGACGAAGTGAATTTAACATAATTTTAGCTCCATGAGCGGAAAATAGTTACATAAGTTAATTAATACATCCAAATGACAATTTTTTAATCTTTTTGAGAAATATTTAGCACTTATTTTAAGTTATCGGAGTAAATTTTAGAAATCTTTAGTTAATAATATTGTAAATCCTGCTTGTTTAAAATGATGATCTGTGGTAAATACTTCGACTATTCCCATTTTTTGTGCAATAACTATGCTGGTACAATCTACCATTCCCCATTCTTTATCTAGCCTTTTTTCATATAGATTAAAAGCCTGATTAAATATTTCTTCATCTATGGCTATATACTGCCATTTTTCGGAAGTTTTAATAGCTTTTATTAAGGTAATAGCTACTGGTTTTAAAGACAGACGGCTAAAGGCATTTCCAAATTCTAAAAGTACTCCGCTAGTGGTTACAAATTTTACACTACTACTGTTTAAATATTGATGAATTTCAAGGGCTTGTTGATGAAAACTATCTTTTTTATTCCCTAAAGCAATTAAGGCAGAAGTGTCAACAAATATTAGTTTTTTCATCTTTTTGGTGTACCGTAAAGATAGTGATCATGATTTTCTGCAAAGTCTTCTATTTCGGTATCTACAGCTATTTCTGAGAAGTTAATTTCATCCCATGGATCTATTTTTTGCCCATTTAATTTCGGCTTAATTTCTGAATTAATACCTTCTTTAATAAATACTTGTTCAATATCTTTTATTAGTAAAGAAATTTGCTCTTGGCTTAAATTATCTGGTATGTTTATTGTTAATTCCATCTTGACTAAATGTTTTTGTAAACTACATTAAATGTTGAATAAAATTAAATTATAACAATCATTTTTGATCATAATATAGCAATTTTCCTAATCTTTTGATTTAAGACTGTTATAGTTTTGAGTTAAGGTGAACTACCTAAAGTTTGCTTATGTATAGCGTGGAACTTCTTTTAACATTAAGTTAAAATTAGGGAATGAAAACACTTACCTAACAAAAAGTTTAATTTTTTTACCTAACAACGAATAAACATGACAGAAGATTCTCAAACTATTTCCTTACCCAATATTCCCAGCGCCCTTGCCTTAGCAGGAAGCCAAGAAGAAAACTTAAAATACATTGCCCGTCATACAGGAGCAAGTTTAGTATTACGAGGACAAGACTTAGTGATTTATGGTAAGGCAAAACCAGTACGGAGAAGTATTGATGTCATTTATTGTCTTAAGCCCTATTGGAGTGAAGCAAAACCCTTGACTCAACCCGATATTATGACGGCTTTTCAGGCTTTGGATACAGGTAAACAAGAGGAATATCAAAATATTCAACAAGAGGTATTGGCAAAAACCCGTAACGGTGATTTAATTCGGGCGAAAACTTTTCGTCAACGACAGTATATCAAGGCTATCCAAAAATATGATATTACTTTTGGTATCGGTCCTGCAGGTACAGGAAAAACTTTTTTAGCGGCAGTTTTAGCAGTACAAGCATTATTGAAGGATGAGTGCGATCGACTCATTTTAACACGTCCGGCGGTAGAAGCAGGAGAAAGACTCGGATTTTTACCCGGAGACTTACAACAAAAAGTAAACCCTTTTTTGCGCCCATTATATGATGCCTTATATGAGTTTATTGATCCCATGAAAATTCCTGAATTGATGGAAAAAGGTAAAATTGAAGTTGCCCCCTTAGCATACATGAGAGGAAGAACATTAAGCAACGCCTTTGTTATCGTTGACGAAGCTCAAAATACGACACCAGCACAATTAAAAATGGTGTTAACTCGTCTGGGTTTTGGCTCAAAGATGATCGTAACAGGTGATATTACCCAAACAGATTTACCATCTAATCAACAATCAGGATTAGTGGTAGCCACGAAAATATTAAGAAATGTGGAGGGTATCGGATTTTGCTATTTAACTCAAGCAGATGTGGTAAGACATCCTTTAGTACAAAAAATTGTGGCGGCTTATGAGGCAAATAATAACTAGGTGTTAGTTATAGTTTTTTGACGAAGTAATGAGTAATGAGTAATGAGTAATGAGTAAGAAATTGTTGTTGTTTTCTTCCCCCTCTCCCCCTCTCCCCCCTGTCTCTCGTACTCATATCCTCCCCCA
>NZ_JBLZFY010000148.1:0-7513 GCF_050753365.1 Geminocystis sp. CENA526 | reverse complement strand
CAAAATAAAAATATTTTATCTAAAGATATTCCTAAACGATGCTCTATTTTTTCTTGAATATTATTCATTATTTATTCTAAGAGGAATAGCAATGAATTAAAAATTAACAACTATTCACTATTCACTATTCACTATTCACTATTCACTATTCACTATCCTCATCAAAATACTTTTTAAGCACACCCTAGATAGTGCCTAACTCTCTTTTTAACAGTTCGATCGATTTTTCCCCAATATAACTATTGCTACAGATAATTTCAGGAGGGCGAATCAAATCCTCTTGTACTTCCTTGAGAGTATTTTTTACCATCAAATAACTATGAGGATCACAAATAATAGTATAAGCACTGCGTAGCAAATTTTTTAACCTGCGTGGATTATTACCTTGAGCGGTTATCACAGTAATATCATTTCCCCTTAAACTATGGGCTAAAATTTCGGCTACCCTCAAAATACCAGCACTTAAACTAACAATCCCTAAACAATAATCTTGGGGTAACTTTTTGATAATTTGTAACTCTTGTTTATAATCATAAATATCAATGGGAATAACCCTCGTAAACTCAGGATTAACTAACTCTAAAACCTGATGAATGAAATAACGACTGGTAACAATAGTAACCGAACTATTTTTTTCTAATACTAAATTTAGTTCTTCCATAGGTACTAATTGTATGGGAATCATCAACGCTTTTTCTAACTCCAAAACCATTAATTTCCCTGTACTTAAATCTGAAAGGGGTACAGTGACTAAAAGTAAGGCACTGCATCGCAAACGCCAGTGAATTTCTTCTAAAAATAGTTGTTTAATTTGTCCTAAGTTACATCCTTGTTGCAAAAGACGATCGATCGAATCCGTGATAATTTTTTCGGCTTCGGGATAGGATTCTAATAAAGAAGAAGGAGTCTTAAGGGAAGTTTCTTTCTTTTGATGTTTCACATATATACCAGAACCTGCGATCGATTCCACTAAGCCTTTCTTTTCCAATTGTTTATAAACCTTACTGACAGTATTGCGATGAAGCCCTGTTAACATTGCTAATTGACGAGTGCTAGGTAAACGATGCCCCGGCGGATATTGACGAGATGCGATGGCAAACTGAAGTTGATCACTTAACTGTTGTGAAGGAGTAATTTTGCTGTGAGGTTCGATACGAAAGTGAAACATAAATAGGGGGTGGAGAAAAAGTCTCTGAAGAAGGCAGATGGCAAGAGTTTTAACCTTATAGGGGTTGCTCAAAAAATCTTTTGATGGAGATAGGCAAAAGGCAAAAATAATTTGGCAATATCATCTCTATTTTTCATTTTTCATTCTTCATTCCTAATTGCTAATTCCTCATTCAAAATTTACTGACTTTTTCCGCCTAATACTTGTTTTTTCAAGCTGTCAAATTCAGAAAATAACTCTTGACGGGTGGAAGCCTTGAGTAAATAACGGGCAACAAACCAAGCACTATATCCTAATCCTACTAATTCTAAAACAGAGGATAATAAAGGAATATTGTCGATCGCATCTAAAACAGATAAAGTGACATAAACGGTAATAGTGGCAGTGATGATTAAACCAAAGGTAGTTAAAGGTTGTTTATAATCAGAGAAAAAGTTACCCAAGGTATCGGGCAATTTAGCTAAATAATCAACAACTACATTTACCCATTCTTGCCAATCAGCATCTCCAGAAGAAGACACGGGAGAAGTAGCAGTGGTGATAACACCGGCAACATCATCGTTAAAAGCGGAGGACTCTTGAGTTTGTGTTTCTTTTTCGTAACTTTGGGATTCCATAGAAAATATCTCCTAATATTAATTTTTCAGATTATTCTGTCATTGTTTAGAATCATTACTTAATTTAGCGATTTTTTTCCTAATTTACAATTATCTTTGTGTAACGTCTTTCTTTTTAGAAAATATTTTTAACTTTCATCTCGAAAGAAGTTGTACTTCACAAAATAAAAATACTAAGCTAGAAGGCATCCAAGTTTACTGATAAAGACAGGCAACAGGCAAAAGTTAATATAGCAATCCTAAATCATTTAAACTTAGGTTAATTCTACCTGTCCACTTGACTCTTCGTTATTTTTAAAGACGGGGGAATTTCTAAGTTATTTTCTCTCATTAAATCTTCATTACTCATAATCTGCCTAGGGTTGCCATCTCCAACTATTTTACCTTGATTGATCACTAAAACTCGATCGCACACCTCCAAAATTAACTCTAAATCATGGGAAGATATTAAAATAGTTTGAGCAGAAGATTGTAAAAAATTAATTAATCTACGTCTTGCTTTTAAATCCAAATTAGCGCTAGGTTCATCATATAAAATAATTTGAGGATTCATGATTAATACTGAAGCGATCGCAACCATACATTTCTCCCCCCCCGATAACTCATGGGGGATTCTATTTTCTAAATGGGTAATTCCAGTTGCTTCTAAAACTTCCTTTAATTTTTGTTCTATTATATCTGGAGAAAAACCTAAATTTTCCGCCCCAAAAATAATATCATCTCTCACGGTAGGAGAAAAAAGTTGATCATCAGGATTTTGAAAAATTAAGCCAATTTCAGGATAAAAATTACGAGGAATAATAGTTTTTTTTAATAATTTAATTTCTCCCTTTTGAGGCGTTAAAACTCCGCAAATAGATAAAAATAAAGTCGTTTTTCCTGCACCATTTGCTCCAATTAAGCCTACCTTACTTTTTTCCTCTACTGTTAAAGATAAATTATCAAATACTGTTTTATTATTATATTGAAAACCTAACTCTTTTATAGATATAGCAATCATGGAATGTAAAATTTAGTATGTAGAATTTAAAGTTAATATATCGCAATCCTGTTAAAGTTATGAAATTTTGATAATATTAAAAATTAATTAACTATTTAAAATTAACAGAATTTACCAAAAAAATGAAAATAAAAATTTCTTTTATAGATAACCAAAAGTTAATAATTATGGTATCATTAAACTGAATATAATGATAGAAAAAATCTGGTCAATGAGGTAATTTAAACATGAGAAATATAAATCATGATCCTTGGGAGCAAATTAAAGAGGAAATAATCTTATTATGTATTCAGTGGTATCTGACAGAAAGATTAAGTTATTCTCAATTAAAAATGGTAATGAAACAGAGAGGTTTCAAACTTGATCCACGCACGATTAACAATCTTGTTACTGAATATTCTACTTTAGCAATGAAACGCTTTAAGGAAACAGAAAGGCGAAGAAAAAGGGGTTGGAGAATGGTACAAATTCCTTTTAAAATGAGGGGCAAAAAACGCTATTTATATCGAGCTGTAGATGCTCAAGGTAATACTTTAGATTTTATTATTATGGCAAGAAGAAGCAAGGAAAAAGCTAAACTTTTTTTTGAAAAAACTATTTCTAAAAATCCTCACAATACTTCCAATACTTCTAACAAAATTTTATCTAAGAAGGAAAAAGTGTCAATTCAATATAACGATATTTTTAGTAAAATTATTATCATTATTGTACTTTCTTCTTTGGGAATATTTGTTTTTAATCAAGTTGCTAAATATACAGAAAAAAATAATGCTCCTCAAAATAATTCTTCTCAAAACTTTAATCTTTCTATCCTCAATATATAAACAATGTTATTAAAATTCGATCGAACTTCTCCAGATTTGGAATTAAATTTATTATTTATTACTATTTTAATTTTACCTTTTCAAACGTTTTTCGGCATTCTTATTTTACTATTTATTGTCTATAGAGTATGGACTAAAAATTATGGTTCGATCGTCAATGATAGATTAACTTATTATTTCATAATCTTAACAGGATTTATGATGATTTCCTGTGTTTTTGCCTATAAATCAGGGGAAGCATGGTTAGGAATGGTGCATTTTTTGCCATTTTTTTTCGTGTTTTTAGGGTTAAGAACTTTAATCACTAATTACAGTCATTTATATTATCTAATCTTACCCATTATTTTTAACTCTATTCCTATCGGTATTTTAGGTATAGGAGAAGTAAAATTAGGTTGGAAAACACCCTATTTTATTTATAAAAGTTTAGGATGGCAATTAATTCCCTATGGCACACCAGAAGGGCGAATGTCTTCAGTTTTTCCCCATGCAAATCCTCTTAGTTTATATTTATTTACGGCTTTATTTTTTGGATTAGCCTTATTAATTGATAGATGGAAAAAGAATCAATTTGGTAAGATAAATATAGTTATTTTATTAACAATTTTACTTAATATTGTTTGTTTAATCTTGACGAGTTCCCGTAATGGTTGGCTGGTAAGTATAATAACTTTTGTGGTATTTTCTCTGTATTTTCGTTCCTATTTTATCTTAATATTATTAACAGTTAGTAGTGCTTTAATAAGTTGGGCATCCTTTGGTAATTTACCAGCACAATCTTTATTAAGAAATATTATACCGAGTTTTTTTTGGCAACGATTATCCGATGAAATGTATCCCGATCGACCTTTAGCTACACTAAGAACTACACAATGGGATTTTTGTCTTGATTTAATTCAAAATCGACCTTTTTTTGGTTGGGGTTTAAGAAATTTTAGCATTTTATACGAAGAAAAAACAGGGCTATATTTAGGACACCCCCACAACTTTTTTTTAATGATAAGTGCCGAAACAGGATTAATTACTCTACTCATGATGCTGTTTATTATTGGAAGTATTTTTTGGGGAGGAATAGTAACTTTAATTAAAGATAAATCGGAGAAAAAAGAAGGACTTATTTTATTTAGTTATTTAGTTATTTTTAGCGGTTATGCCATATTTAATTTATTTGATGTAACCATTTTTGATTTAAGATTACATATTTTAGCTTGGATAATATTAGCTTCTATTTCTGGAGTAACTAAAAACTCTTAGTACAGTACAAAAAAGTCAAGAAAAAGGAAATAAAAACTAAAGATTCTGTTATATTATGGTTAAATCTGTTTAGGTAAGCTATCACGCCTTATTCTAAGCTCAATTACTTTTAATTTTATCATCTTATATCTATGGAATCACAAGAATTATTGACAGAAATCTCGAAAATAAAATATTGGCATCATCATTTTGACTTTGGCAATGGCATAGAAACAAAACAAGGTAAAGAAGGTAAATTTTGCCGTAAATTTCAACAATGGATTTTGAGTGGTATTCCAGAAAATTTAACCGATAAAACCGTTTTAGATATTGGTGCATGGGATGGATTTTATTCCTTTTCGGCAGAAAAAAGAGGAGCAAAAAGAGTTTTAGCCACAGATTCTTTCATTTGGCAACAACAAGAATTATACGGTTTAGATCATAATTTTTGGCGTGATTTTGGAGCAGGAAAACAAGGTTTTGAATTAGCTAGAAAAATATTTAATTCTCAAGTTGAAGACTATAATATTGATGTTTTAGAATTAACTCCCGATAAAATAGGTACTTTTGATGTTGTGTTATTTTTAGGGGTTTTATATCACATGAAATATCCCCTTTACGCCCTCGAAAAAGTAAGAAGTGTCACCAAAGAATTATTAGTTTTAGAAACCCATATTAGCTTATTTTTTAGCTTATTTCCACAACCCTTAATGCGATTTTATCCGACTAATGAATTAAGCAAAGATGTCACAAATTGGACAGGACCAAATATCGCTTTAGTCAAATCTTGGTTACTTACCGCAGGATTCAAAAAAGCCGAATTAGTCAAATGGCGTAAAGATAGAGCTATTTTTCACGCATGGTGTTAACCTTTCTATTTTATATAGGTTTGTAGTAAGCCTTTTAAGGTTTATTCAGCAATGGCTAAAGCCATCACTACAAACTTTTTATGACAATATAATAAGAAGAGTTAAGTTTTATGAAGAAAAATAAAAAATCTGAAATTAACTTATTAAATCTTAGAAAAAATGTTGCTAAAACGTAAGGTAAAATAAAGATTAAAAGAGATTGTTATCAATAACTTAATCTCTTGCATAATTACGAAATAAAATTAAATATTTATGATTGCTACAGCAGAATCGAAAACCTTTGCCACAAGTACCGCTCATCTTCCTCCTATCTGCGGTTCGGAAGCAAAAATCTCCGCCTTAGTTAACAATAATGATCCAGTATATTTACCTAATACTAACCTAAAATTAGATCATATAAAATCTGGATTTGCTTGTGCGTTACATATGCACCAACCGACTATTCCCGCAGGGCATAATGGCTCATTAATCTGCAATTTAGAGCATATGTTCAATAATCAAGGAGATGGTGATAATCACAATGCTGGGGTTTTTGCATGGTGTTATAGTCGCATGGGAGAATTTATCCCTCAATTAGTTGCTGATGGTTGCAATCCTCGCATCATGTTGGATTACTCTGGAAATTTGCTCTGGGGTTTACAACAAATGGGGCGTAATGATGTCCTTGATAACCTCAAAAAACTCGCTTGTGATGCGCAGTATCAACCCTATGTAGAATGGTTGGGTACAATGTGGTCTCATGCTGTAGCTCCTTCCACTCCTATTCCCGACTTAAAATTACAGATTCAAGCATGGCAACACCATTTTGGGGCTATTTTTGGGGAAGAAGCGTTATCCAGAGTAAAAGGTTTTTCACCCCCTGAAATGCACCTACCTAATCATCCTGACACTCTTTTTGAATATGTCAAAGCCTTAAAAGATTGTGGTTATCGTTGGTTGTTAGTACAAGAACATACAGTAGAACGTCCAGATGGTTCAGGATTACATCATGAACAAAAATATGTACCTAATCGTTTAGTGGCGAAAAATTCCCGTGGCGAAACTGTCAGTATCACGGCTTTAATCAAAACTCAGGGTTCGGATACTAAGTTAGTGGCACAAATGCAACCCTATTATGAAGCCAAAACTTTAGGCAAACAAGACATAGGGGGAGTCTCTATTCCTTCCTGTGTCAGTCAAATTGCGGATGGTGAAAACGGCGGAGTGATGATGAATGAGTTTCCCGGTGGTTTCCTTCCTGTGTGGCATGACATCAAAAATAATGGTGATGTGGTTGGTTTTAATGGTACTGAGTATCTGGAGTTAGTGGAAGCTAGTGGCGTTAATCCCGAAGATTTCCCCGTGTGTCAACCAGTGGGACAACATAAAATTTGGGCAAAAGTAGGGGATAATTTTACTCCTGCTACAGTAGAAAGTGCCATCGAAGACTTAAACAAAAATGATCATCAATTCCATACAGATGGTGCATCATGGACTAATGATTTAAGTTGGGTAAAAGGTTACGAGAATGTTCTTGAACCCATGAATAAATTAAGTGCTATGTTTCATCAAAAGTTCGATCGACTGGTAGCAGAAGACCCTACAGTTACACAACGTCCTGATTATCAAGAAGCCTTACTTTATAACTTGTTAGTACAAACAAGCTGTTTCCGTTATTGGGGGCAAGGCACATGGACAGACTACGCGCGTGAATTATATCGTCGTGGCGAAGAACTTTGTAAATAATGAGTAATGAGTAATGAGTAATGAGTAATGAGTAATGAGTAATGAGTAATGAGTAATGAGTAATGAGTAATGAGTAA
>NZ_JBLZFY010000147.1:0-7593 GCF_050753365.1 Geminocystis sp. CENA526 | reverse complement strand
CAATAATGGTTAATTGTTCATCATAGGATAGGTTATCAAACTCACAAAATAAGGCTTTTGCGGTTTTAATATCTTTTTTGGAATTACCTTGACCATTGACTACAAAATACACACCATAACCTGATTCTTGTTTAGGGAAATTATTTATGGGATAAGTGAGAGTGATATTTTTAGGTGATTTTTCTTTATCATTCTTGTCTATGGGAATTGTTCTAATAAAAACTGTTTCACCTTCACAGTATCCTAGACACTCTAAAAACTCGTTAATTTGGCTATTTTCTGGTAACATAATAATTATTCTTGTTTGTTCTTAGTCATTTTGACGATCGGTAATTTAATACCGATACATAAAAATATTTCAGCTTTTGCCGATCGCAAAGGCTATTTTTTTTGATTAAGAATGTACATTCACAATTATATATAAAAAATGATTAATTGCCAAATATATCGCTTAAAGACATATCATTCCCAAACGCTTTATATTGCCATGAGAAAATTTTAATTTCATCAATAGTTTTCATTAATGCAGTATTAGATGTTAAATCTGATTTAATGTTGCTTTTAGGTGATTGTAAAAAATCTTCTAAACATATTCCATTTAGTATATCTTTTACATCCCTTGAGACTGATTCATGATTAGAAAAAAAATGTAATAAAAGTATCGCTACTATTTCATTTTTTAAAACATTATTTTCTTTACAGTATTGATCTAAGGCATCTATGATTTTAGGATGAAATGAAAGATTTAATCTTTGTTTAATTAATGGCATTGTTTGTTTTTCCTTTTGTTTACTTTTAAATAACTAATTGCTTAATATCTTTAATTAAGTTATTAGCATACTTTACTTTATAACCAGATTCTTGATTATCAATTTTATTAATTATTTCCTTAAGTTTCTCTGTAACAAGTGAATTAGGGTTATTTATTCCTAAGTCTAATTGATGAGCATAAGTTAATATTTCATCTTCAAATATCTCAGGTACTCTAATTAATTTTGTTTTAGTATTTTGCCATTTACTTCTAAATGGTTTTAGGTTATCTAAGTTGTATTTGTGCATGGATGCAATCTTTTCACTGTAACAAGTGAACTTTAGCTATTGTTGACGATTAGATTATAGCATATATAATAAGTATCTTTTCACTGTAACAAGTGAGTTTTGGGTATTATGTTTACTTTGTAAGTTTTAATCCTAGAATTATTGTAGTGATTAACTCTTAGAATATATACGTTTATTTGCGTTGTTTACGCTATACCCTTTAGGATTAATCCTTAAAGTAATTAAAGGGTTTATTTTGCCTTTTAATGTATCTTAAAATGAATGTTTGTTTATCTTAAAATAATTCTGGTAAGTCTATTTGGTAAATATCTTTGAGTAATTCCCATACAAAAGACTTGACCTCGTCTTTTTTGTCATCATCTATGTTTTGAAGTTTTTGTTCAACTAACTTAACCGCTAACTGAAAAGAGATAGGTTGTTTATGTTTTTTAGATGATTCAAATAAGTCAAGAATTACTTGAGAATTAAAATTTTGATAATATCTATAGTTCATTTCTACTGAATGCCCTAATGATTTAGCTCTGATACTATCAGGAATACCTGAAGCAATACCATTAGCATTTCCTAATTTTCTATTAGTATGAGTTTGACTTATTTTTTTTCCTAAATATTTGATTGACCATTTTTCTAAATTATTTTTACCACGATGAACAAATTGTCTATAACTATAAGTTGTTAGTCGATCTATGAATCTAGGAATATTTTGTTTTATCTCTAATATTTCAATTAAATTAGGGTAATTTGGATGTATAAAAGGTAAACAAATTTTATTCCCTGTTTTAGCTGTTTTATTACCGTTGTAAGTATAATTTCCGATATATAAATAATTATTATTATTATCAGTATCTGAAATTGCTCTAAATACCGTATCATCTTGACTTTCTTCTAATAAATCTTTTGAAGGAATATAATCTTTATCTAAGTTTTTGATAGATAATAATTCACCTATTCTTAATCCGTAAAGAACTTGTATTGAAAAAACAAATGCCCAAAATTCTCTTTCTTCTTGATATTGATTATTTTCATTTATTATATGTTGACGAAAATGGATAAATTCATCAATAGTTAATGGTGATTGTTTTGGATGCTTATTATTTGAATTACGTTTATTTTTACTAACTTTTAACTTACTTAATTTTTTATATATTGATTCTAATTCACTGTATTCACATAATCGAAGAAATGCTCTTAAACAATCTTGAAATCTTCTTTCATTTTTATTATCACAATATTCAAATAAAGTATCATAAATAATTTGATAATTAACCGTTTTTTCTAATGGTAATTTATCAAAATATCTTCCATTTTCTCGATCATAACTTTTTTCATCTGATTCACGACCCTCTTTTCTTGGTAAACCTCTTTTATCAGGAACACTAAAAAAATTTGTTCTCACTTTATCAATAGCATCTTGAAAAGTAATGAAATCATTAAAAGCCTTTTGATTAATACCCTTAATATTTTGTTCATACCATGCCCAAAACTCAATTTCAGACTCATAGTTGTTTAATTTTTTAGCTAGTAATAAGGCTTTTTCTAATGCTTTATTTAAGCCATGAATTGTAAATTTTTCATTGATTCCGTATGTACTGCGTTTTTTATATTTTGTTTTAAACTGAAAACTTAATTTATTACCTCTTTTCGTTAAGGTGATACCAGTAGGTATTTCGGTTTTTATTTTCTGGTAATGTTCTAAAATAACTTTATATCCCTGATATTCGTTATTCGTTTTGGAAGTATTCATAATTGACTCAATATTGACTCATCTTTTAATTTATCTAATCCCTTAAACACTTCATTAAGTAAAACAAGGTAAGATATATCGACATTATAAAAGAAAATATTGAGTTCGATTCCCCTATACTCCATTGCACTCATTTTATTTTTATCCATTGCCTTCTGAAATTAATTTTGTCCAATTACTTAGAAACTAAAGATGATCATCTTTAATACAGAATTTTGGTTAGCTTTTGCTTCTTTTATCGAAAATCAACCAATTACATTCGATCGAAAATCCTCACAATTTCATGGGCAAGATCAAAATCTTTTTGAGTGATACCTCCTGCGTCATGGGTGGTTAAATGAATAGTCACCTTATTATAGGAGATGAAAATATCGGGGTGATGCCCTGCTTTTTCCGAAGGTTCGATTAATTTATTCACAAACTCCATCGCTTGAATAAAGTCTTTAAATTTGTAAGTAGTATTAATGGTTTGCACACTACTAATCCAATTCGGCAAATGTTCTAATTGTTGTCTTACTTCGGTTTCGTTTAATATCATAATAGAAAATTGAGAATTAATGACTTACTCATTACTCATTACTTGTTACTCATTACTCAGTATCTATCGTTGTTGAGATTGGGTGGGTAAAACTCCTAATGTGACAGGGATTTTTAAATCTTTTTGTTGACGGCGCAATTCTAAGGTTAAATCAGAACCGACATCTTTAGATTCTACCTTTTTCTGTACTTGAGAAGGTTCTTTGATTGCTTCTCCTTCTATACCCTGAATAATATCCCCTGACTGCAATCCAGCTTTAGCTGCAGGAGAATCGGGCATGATTTTGACGATTAAAACCCCTTCTTCATTGGTTAAATTAAACCCCTCATTTTTATTTAATTGCTGTTTGGTTTGTTCATTTAACGATACCATAGAAATTCCTAAATAAGGATGATCTACTTTTCCTTCGGTAATCAGTTTTTCGGCAATTTCAGCCGCGCGGTTAATGGGAATAGCAAAGCCTAATCCTTGGGCGTTTTTGATAATTGCTGTATTGATAGCGATAACCTCTCCTTTGGCGTTCAAAAGTGGTCCTCCTGAGTTACCTGGGTTAATAGCCGCATCGGTTTGAATAAAGTCTAGTCTCTTGTCGCCTACCCCAATTTGAGAACTCGATCGACCTGTAGCACTGATAATTCCTGTTGTTACGGTATTATCTAAACCTAAAGGATTACCAATGGCGATCGCCCATTCCCCAATTACAAGCTCATCGGAGTTACCGAGTAAAGCAATGGGCAAATTTTCCGCCTCGATTTTAATAACCGCTAAATCTGTGAGAGGATCAGTACCTAATACTTTACCTTCTAAAACTCTACCATCTTTGAGATTAACTGTAACTTGAGTCGCACCTTCCACAACGTGGGCATTAGTCAAAATTTTACCGTCATCACTGATAATAAAACCCGAACCTGTACCCTGTTGAATTTCCTCTTGAGGCATTTGGGGAATTTGATTACCGAAGAATTGACGGAAGAAGGGATCATTAAACATCGGAGGAATGTTACCATTACTCGCAACGGTACGTTGAGCATTAATTCTTACTACCGCAGGTCCTACTTCTTGCACTACTTTAGTCACAAAATTAATATCCCCATTTGCTTCTATTCCGGGTAATCTGGCTATATCATCTTTACTAGAAAAAATAGAATTATCGTTAGTTCTAGCAAAAATTTGCGGTGTATTCATCAAATAATTAACTCCAACACCGATACCCGCTCCTAATAATAATATAGATGTACCAGTAGTGATTTTTTGTAGATAATTTTTCATAATATATGCTCCTTCAAAATATAAGTAAAAGTATTAATAATTAGAACTTACCATAAGGATATTGCGTCATTGCGGTGAGGCGCGTAGCGTTGCGAGGCAACGAAGCAACCTGAAGCAATCTTAATTAACTTTAGGGTTTCAAATATAAGACAATAATTTTTAATGGATTGTGGACTTTAAAATAACAGTTAATATTTTTCCATACCTTGATATTGTACATTCTAAAGTTTTTCGATCGATAAAAGAGGGAAAAAAGTCAGCTTAAAGAGCGAAGGATGAAAAGAGGAAAACCTTTTTTTAAGCTGACACTTACTAATATAAAATACTGATTTGACTTTTCTGTGACGCAGATATGAAAAGTTTATGAAGAAGGCAGAATTAAGAATTAAAAACTATTCATTATTCATTATTCATTATTCGCTATTCACTATTCCCTAATTCATTACCGTTTCCTTAGAAATATCCTTACTGGTAAGAGGCTGACGTTTAGGTTGAGCGGTTGATTGAACGGCACTAGAGTCCACATCTTGACTAAGGGTGATTTTTATTTTTGGACCCGAACTAGCTAACCGAATCACCATACCATCTTTAACTAAAACTTTATTAATTTTTTTGCCATTAATAAAAGTACCATTAGAACCGAGGCTAATTAATGCCCAATCGTCTCCCCTAGGTCTAATTTCCAGATGATGGCGAGACACAACTGCACTATACAAGACTACTTCATTATCATTAGCCCGTCCAATTCTAATGACGGAGTTAGGCTCAAAGTTCCATTTTTGAACTGCAACTGATTTGAGAGGATGTAATAAAGTTAAAGTAATCACCGACGTTTCATCTGAGTAAAGATTGCTAGTTTGGTTATAAGTCAAAAAGGGATTAATTTACAAGTTTGACTCGACACACTTCCATATTTTACCTGATCTAGTGAGAAAAGAGAATTAAAAGAATTGAGAATTAAGAATTAAGAATTAAGAATTAAAAACTACTCATTACTCATTACTCATTACTCATTACTCATTCCTCATTACTCATTCCTCATTATTGATTATTCCGCCCAATTTTGTGGTTTTAAGAACACTTCGTACAATTCGGCTTCGGGGGTATTAGGTTCGGGGGTGTAGCCGTATTCCCAACGTACAAGGGGTGGAAGTGACATTAAAATCGATTCGGTTCTACCGTTAGTTTGTAACCCAAAAATAGTTCCTCTGTCGTAAACTAGGTTAAATTCGACATATCTTCCTCTACGATACAATTGGAAGTTGCGTTCTCGATCGCCATATTCGGTATGTTGACGTTTTTCGGCAATGGGTACATAAGCGGGAAGAAAAGTGCGTCCACAGTCTTGAATAAAAGCAAATAACTCCTCCCATGTACGATGTTTTTGAGGGGGTAAAGCATTACTATATTGTGCCGCTTCTTTATCTTTATGAGGTCCTTTGTATAAAGCTCCCGTACCGTCTTGGTAATCAAAAAATAATCCTCCTACGCCTCTAGTTTCGTTGCGATGTTTGAGGTAAAAATATTCATCACACCAACGCTTAAATACAGGGTAATATTCGGGATTGTGTCGATCGCACGTCTGTTTGAAGGTAGAATGAAAATGTTTAGCATCTTCAGCGAAGGGGTAGTAGGGAGTTAAATCAGCTCCTCCGCCAAACCACCAAACTGGTCCTGCTTCAAAATAGCGATAATTAAGATGTACAGTGGGAATATAAGGATTTTTTGGGTGTAAAACCATCGATGTGCCAGTAGCATAAAAAGAATGTCCCTCAGCTTCTGGTCTTTGTTGTAAAATACTAGGAGGAAGATTATGTCCCCAAACTTCTGAAAAATTGACTCCCCCTTGTTCAAATATATTACCATCGGTCATCACTCTCGATCGACCTCCTCCACCTTCTTCTCTTTGCCAACTGTCTTCTTTAAATTTACCCTTGCCGTCTAAGGCTTCTAAGCCTGAACAAATTTCATCTTGCAGACTTTGCATAAATTGGCTAACTCTAGTTTTTGCATCTTCTGGGGGTAAAGAAGGAGATTTTATATTAGTATCTGTAACGGTAGTGTTCATATAAAAATTTATTAAAATAATAACTTACAACCTACCAATCTAAACTGTGAGAGTATCATTAGACTATGATTATTAGCAGATCTTAATATTTTGCAATAAGCCAAAACCAGATAAAAGGAAAATTTCATTTATTTACAATTCTAATGTAAAGATTGAGTCATCTCAAGTTTGAATAATTATGTTGAATAAATTAATTTGTAGGTTGGGTTGAGGAAACGAAACCCAAAAAAACTTGTGCTAGTTTATTGATAACTGATTTTATAAACCTAGACTAAAATTTCAGTCCCGATTTTTATTTTTATTTCTAATCTTTAATTTGTAATCATGATTTTAAGTTTTTCGTTTAAATTGTTGGCTGGAGGGGGGAAACTATTATGTCAATTTTCGTTGTATAAAACCTATCGAGTAGTGAGTAATGTACCAGTGGATATGGTGTGGAGAAAATTAATTAATTTAGCGGATATGTCATGGCATCCTCTTTTTTCTCAAACGGATTTACCTAAAGGCTTAATTCCCAAACCGGGGTTAATTTTTCAAGCTGTTACTCGTTTAACTCCTATTCCCATTCGGATTTTTGTGGAAAATGTCAAGCCTAGAGAATTATTAAGTATTCGTTTACTAGCTATACCGGGTATCGAGCAAAGAATCACCTATCAAATAGAATCAACTCTTTGCGGTAGTTATATTTCCTATTCCATCACATTGAGAGGGTGGCTTTCTCCTTTTATCTGGTGGTTAATTAAGCCTTATTCCATCAGGGTAGCGGATGAATTAGTTAATGCGGCAGCAGAATTTATTTAGCTTAAACGGCGAGAAGCCCCACACTTTGTTTTCGAGTAAAAAAAATAATTAAAACAAGTGTGGGATGAATCGCCAGTGACGTGATAAAATAACTATAGGTTAACCACCTCAACC
>NZ_JBLZFY010000146.1:0-7606 GCF_050753365.1 Geminocystis sp. CENA526 | reverse complement strand
TTCATTAAATTTAGTAAATAGCTATAAAAAATCAATTTATCATAATTTTTAATCAAATATTCTTATGATTCGATCGCGCAGCGCCGCTGAAGAGCGATCGATTTAATCTAATTTTTATCTCGAACTGAGGTGACTAAAGTGAATTAATTTTTCCCAAAAATATTGAAGTTTTTTCTAATAATAAAAAAGCACCTATTTGTGGCAAATTATAATTTTCAATTAAACCAAAATTTGAGAATGAAAAAATCCTGCTTAATCAGAGGAGATTAATCTAAAAATCTCACACATCATAACTGTTTGCTATAGCTAAAAAATATCGTCATATTAAATCAGATATTCAATCCATAGTATCAATATGTTAAATATTGTTACAAAAGAATTTAAAATTTAAAAAAGAAGTTATCTTGAAAGAATACTCTAAAAATATTTTGATAGGTTTTGGTGATGAATAATCAATTATTTTATGGCGATAATTTAGAAGTTTTGAGAAGGCATATTAAAGATGAATTGATCGATCTATGCTATATCGATCCGCCCTTTAATTCTAAGCGCAATTATAACCAAATTTATAACAATATAGGGAAAGAAGATCGCGCCCAAGCACAGGCTTTTATTGATACTTGGACATGGGATGATTTAGCTAATATTGGTTTAGCTGAAATTAAAGAAAATTATCACGGTAGATTCTCGCAAAAAACCGTTGATTTAATCTGTGGATTAGAGCCAGTTTTAGGGAAGGGAAGTTTATTTGCTTATCTGGTAAATATAACTTTAAGAATAGTAGAAATTCATCGAGTTTTAAAGCCAACAGGGAGTTTTTATCTTCATTGTGATCCCACTGCCTCTCATTATTTAAAATTAGTTTTAGATGCCATTTTTTGTTCTCAAGGAGGTGATTTTGTTAACGAAATTATTTGGTGTTATGATACAGGTGGAAGATCAAATAATTTTTATCCTAGAAAACACGATGTTATATTTTATTATTGTAAATCAAAAAAAAGATTATTCAATGATAATTGTGTTAGATTAGATAGAGATACTTCCACAATGCACGAACCTATTTTAGAAGATGAAAATGGTCGTTTATATCAAAGAAACATAAAAAATGGTAAAGAATATAGATATTATTTAGATAAAGGTGTTTTACCGAATGATTGGTGGATAGATATACAAGCTCTCAATCCATCGGCAAAAGAAAGATTAGGCTATCCCACCCAAAAACCAAAGGCATTATTAGAGAGAATAATTAAAGCCAGTAGTAATGAAGGAGATGTGATATTAGATGCCTTTTGCGGTTGCGGTACAACGATCGAAGTGGCACAATTACTAGATAGAAAATGGATAGGCATTGATATAACTTATCAAAGTATTGGGGTAGTGATTAAACGATTAGAAGACAGTTTCGGGAAAGAAGTTTTAGAAAATATTACCCTTAATGGTATCCCTAAAGATATAGAATCTGCCCAAGCATTGGCACTCAAAAAAGATGATCGAACCCGTAAAGAATTTGAAAAATGGGCAGTTTTAACCTATACCAATAATAGGGCAATAATTAACGATAAAAAAGGTGCTGATAAAGGTATTGACGGCATCGCATATTTTGACAGTGGAAAAGATAAACCAGAAAAAATTATCATTCAAGTCAAGTCTGGTAAGGTAAAATCAGGTGATATTCGAGATTTATTAGGCACTATTGCCATAAACGAGGCTACTTTAGGAATTTTTCTTACTCTTAATGAACCGACAAAAGACATGATTAAGACTGCAAAAGAGGCTGGAATTTATCAAAGTAAATTTATGAGTAATCCTGTGGACAAAATTTCGATCGTTACCGTAAGAGAGATAATAGAAGAACAAAAAAGACTTGATATAAGATTAGTCTTAGAAGTGTTAAAAAGTGCTGAAAAACAAACGGAAACTAAAAGCGATCAAATCAAAATTAACTTTTCTGATTGACAAAATCTCCCCCTCTCGTAAAACAGGCATCTTGCCTGTCAGGGTTAAATATAAGCGAACCATTTTTTAAGCATTACACAAAAAACGCTTTTGTTTCGAGATTTTCATTGACAATCCTTGACATTTTTGATAAAATTTAGATAATAGAAATATTGCCAATTTTGAAGACAAACAGTCAGATTCCCATTATGATCTTTATATTTTCTATTATTACCAAAAATTAGAAAAAAGTCAAGAAAAATCGCAATTTTTTTCTTTCCACCGTTACTAAAATCTGGTTGAAGTCTAGTATTTTTAGAAGTTATGCACTTGTACCAAAAATCAAAGGGTTGAGATTCCTTCGTTACTCTCGGAATGACGAAATATCGTTAAAGGTGTGTAAATTCTAAAATACTTACGAATGAATTAATAAGGGAGAATTAGGAGATATGCGCCATAGTTGATCTAATTTAGTGGCGGGCATGGTTAAATAAAGAACATCGTTACTTGTTAAAGTTGTTTCTAATAAGTTCCAACCGTGAATATTATCGCCGTTGCGGTGGATATAAAGGGGTACAAAATCTGACAAGGTGGCAATTTCCTTCATTACTTTACCGCAAAAGGGATGATTAGGGGTAATTATAGTGGCTAATGCTACCCATAATAAATCATCGGTCATGCCGTTACCTAAGATTCTTCCTCCTAAAGCCGCAGCCGCAAAGGAATAGGTAGCTAATTCCGTAGGAGATAACACATTCTCAAATTGAAATACTTGTTTAACGGATTCTGCAAATTGGTTGTCTTGGATTCTTAGGATAACGGGAATTTTTCCGACTAAGGCTTTGACGGTTAAAGCTATCTCCACATTAATCATGTCGTTACTGGTGGTAATAATAATGGCTTCTGCGTCTTCTATATGGGCGCTGTGAAGGGTATCTGCTAGGGAAGCATCTTCTACTATTACAGGAATGCCCATCGATCGAACCGAGTGCAAAAATCGGTTATTATGGTCTGGTTCGATAACGACGATTTCATGCCCTTGACTGGATAATTCTCTAATTACTTCCATACCGACATTACCTAAACCACAGATGATATAATGGTTTTTGGTTGGCACTCTGGCGGCATCCCAAAATTGTTTTAAACGACTACCCAAGACGAAATCATTGATTAAGGCGTAACAAATACCGACAATACCAGCGCCAACTATCATCATCACGGCGGTAAATATTTTGATAATATCGGGTGCAGATTCCGCTACTTCTTCTTTTCCTCCCGCCCCAGTAATCATCCCAACGCTAAAATAAAGGGCATCCACTGGCGAAATTTCCCAATTTACACACAAATAAGTAAAAGTGGCGATGAAAATTAAGGTTAACAGAGTCAGCGTCACCATGATAATGGATTGAGCATATTGTTTATAGGTATTGATATTTACAAATACTTTCCACCATTTCCAGAGAAAAAAGCCTCGTTTTTTCTTCATTTTTGCTTTATCAGCGACAATTAAATGGTCTCCTAATTGTAATACTTGATCATTAATTACGGCGGAGACTAAATCTGTTTCTTGATGTTTGGGTAAGTAATAAATCAACATTTGATCGAGATTATCCCACAATTGAGCTAAACTTAATCCATACCAAGGATGCTCTAATGTAATAACTTCTTCATGTAATGCCCACGTCTGATCAAATAATTTTAAATGTCCAATGGCTTTATTTCCTAAAGCACAAAAGGCAAAGATAGGTGCGGCTAAAGATGGTACACTCATACTAAAATGATCGGTTAAGGTTCGATCGAGCCTCGCCCCTAGGGTATGATTATAAATACGATTAACGATGCGTATTTTCGGGTTTAAAACTCTAGCTTGAGTTAATACTGCAACATTTAAAGCATCATCGCTACTGGCTAAAACGATGGTAGAGGCTTGTTTAATTCCTGCTTGGATTAATACTTGAGGGGAGCGTAAGTCACCCATGATAATATTATCATCGATTTGAGTGGTCATGGTTCGATCGGTGATACCTACCACATTAGCGCCCTGTTGTTTCAATAAATTATAGATTTTATAACCCGTACACCCTAAACCAGAGACAATAATTAAAGGTTTCATATTTTTTAACTCAAGTATTTATCAATCATTAATAAGCTAGTTTGTATTGAAGTAAAATGATGGAGGTAGGCAAGAGGCAACAGGTAAGCGATGAAGTCATTTTCAAGACTCAATAGTTACGCTCACTAACCATAAAATCTTAACTTAGTTACTTTCTTAACCAGTGATATATCGATTATCCTTGACTTGTGTGATTGTGAATGTAACAAGACAAACAAATCGAAAATCAAAAATTGACAGTTGATAATTAATAGCTGATACTTAATAATTGATTAGTACTTACACAAGAATAACGATATTGTGTCATTGCGAAACATATCGATAATTTCCTTTTGTTTTTCAGACAAATTCGTGAGTCTAATTTCATCAAATACCCTCTGCTTTGTTTCCTTATATCAGTGAAAAATAATAGCTTACCACCACAGAAAATATCTCCCATTAACGAATTTTTTTGGGCATTAATTGGTTTAATGTTGACCATTTTTGGTACTTTTGTAGAAGTATTTGTCTTTTTTCCCGTCACTGGCAGTGATTTGGAAAACTTAAAACCCTCCTCTTTGGGTATTACTTATCAATTAGCAGGGGTATTTTTCACGGGATTAATGGGAGGAAAAAATGCGGCTACCTACGCTCAAATTTCTTATGTGATTATGGGGTTATTTAAGTTACCTATTTTTTATCAGGGCGGTAGTGTAGAGTATTTTCAATATCCTAGTTTTGGTTATATTCTTGGTTTTATCCCCGGTGCGTGGCTATGTGGTTATTTAGTCTTACCCGGTAAACGCCGTTTAGAGTTATTTGCTATGAGTGCTTTTTTGGGCTTATTAGTAGTCCATATCTTTGGTATAATTTATCTCGTTCTTTATACTTTTATCACTCCTCTTTTTGGTAATGTTTTAAGTGATACCTATTTATGGGATGCTATTAATTGGTATTCTATCACTCCTTTTCCTGCTCAAATTGCCTTGATTTGTGCCGTTTCTGTTATTGCTTTTATCCTCAGATTTTTCTTATTATATTAATGATATTCTGTCATTCCGAGTCTAGCGAAGGAATCTCAATCCCTTGATTTTTGCTACAAGTGTGTAACTTCCAGATAAGTTAAATATGCCTTAGCTTATTTCAGTTTTTTTGGTTTGATTGTGAGGTATAAATCAATATTTTGTTTTTAATTAGTTCGATCGAATATTGTTGCTTAAACATAGAAAATTATCAGAGATTCGGTTAAATAATTATGATAGAATCTCATGGAAAGACGCAAAGACGCAAAAGTTTTATTATAAGTAATTATCTAAACTTAAAATTATTTTAAATAATAGGTTTTTTAATCAGTACAAATAATTAAAAATATATGCTATTAAATAAGAATAAAGAAGAAAATTGTCTTGATTTAAAATATGAATATCCAGTGGTAGAGATGTTTCACTCTATTCAAGGAGAAGGTTTTTGGTGTGGTGTAAATGCCTTTTTTATTCGTTTAGCAGGGTGTGATGTTTTTTGCCCTTGGTGTGATCAAAAAGAAACTTGGGTTATGAAAAAATATCCTTTATTCACCGTAGAAAATATAGTAAATAATCTCCTTAATATTAATACTAAACATATCATTATTACGGGGGGAGAACCGTTATTACATAATCTTTTTCCTTTAACTAATGTGCTAAAAAAACAAGGTTATATCACTCATTTAGAAACTTCGGGAAGTCATCCTTTTACGGGAGATTTTGATTGGGTAACTTTTTCCCCTAAACCCTATAAAAAAACCGATGAAAGTATTTATAATCATGTAGGAGAATTAAAAGTAATTATTGATAATGAAAATGACTTTATTTTTGCTGAATTAGAAGCTAGTAAAATTGCTGATAATGTGCCTAAATATTTACAACCTCAATGGGAAAATCCTCTCAGTAAGGAGTTAATTTTTGAGTATATTCTTCGTCATCCTCAATGGCGTTTAAGTTTACAAACTCATAAATTTTTAGGTGTTAGATAAAATTTAATCGGCTACCAAATCCGCTTACCTATTACCACCCTTCATCACAATACTTTTTGTTCACCCCCTACTTATTACTCATTGATGGACTTTTTCTGATCCCAATCTCAAGAAGATTGCTATAAATAAGTAAAACATTAAAACAATATCTCAATTTTCCATTAGAACAAGATAACTATGAGTAAGAAGAAAATCGGTATTTTAACCAGTGGTGGAGACTGCCCCGGACTTAATGCTATTATTAGGGCAGTGGTCAAATACGCTAATCTTAGACAGTGGGAAATCTACGGAATTCCTAGGGGTACAGATGGATTTATTGATGTGGTTAAAGGTAAATTACAAGTAGAAGACCTAAGGCTACAACCTCATGGTTACGATGTACCGGGTGTTTTACAAGGGTTAGATGTGCTTCAATTTATGAGTGGTAGTGTATTAGGTTCTTTGAGTAGAGGAAATCCTGCTGAAGAAAGTGTAACCCAAGATATTTTAGAAGGGTATAAGCGTTTTGGTTTAGATGCTTTAATTGCTATTGGAGGGGATGGCAGTCTTGATATTATCTATGATTTAGCGAAAAAAGGCGGTTGGAATTTAGTCGTTATTCCGAAAACCATTGATAATGATGTGGCTTTTACCGAACGATCGGTTGGTTTTGATACAGCTCGTAATACGGTAACTCAAGCCTTATATGATTTAACTTTTACTGCTGCCAGTCATGAAAGAATTATGGTAGTTCAAGTCATGGGTAGAGACGCTGGACATTTAGCCTTACACGCAGGAATAGCAGGAGGTGCTGATTGTATTTTAATCCCTGAATTAACCCCCAAATTAACGGATGCAACCATTGAAGGAATTTGTCAGTATATTACCAAATTAAGAAGGGATAGACGCAAATTTGCCTTAGTGGTTATCGCTGAGGGAGTCCACGGATTAGATAATAAAAAAGATGCTTATATTGCGGAGACTTTAGCGGATTTAATCAAAGATTATAGTCACCGTCTTTCTAATGGTAATAATCAAGAATTAGACACGATCGACACTCGTGCCACAGTTTTAGGACATTTGCAAAGATGTGGTGTACCTAGTTCCTTCGATCGAATTTTAGCAACAGTATTTGGTATCAAAGCCTTAGACTTAATTGAACAAGAATGTTATAACCGCCTAGTAGTTTGGCAAAATGGCAGTGTCGAAAGTAAATCCTTAGAGCAAATTATGCCCATGATTAAATGGTGTCATCAAGAAAATACTTGTCCTGCCCCTGTCGATCCTGAAGGTTTCATGGTCAGAACTGCTCTTTCATTAGGTATTTATTTAGGAGAATCCCATTATCATCCCCATACCATTAATTTAGTCGATACTGAATAGTTGACAGTGAATAGTGAATAGTTGTTAACTACCTTAGTCTTCTAGTCTTCATTCCCAATTCTTCATCATATCAATTGACACTCCCACGACCGAAGTACGTGGGATTCTTGGTTCATAGAGGTTGCTTACCCTGACAGGTATTGCTACCAATCAAAATAGAGGCATCCTCTCCCCAAGCGTTTATTGCCTTAAAGACAAAAGTTCCC
>NZ_JBLZFY010000145.1:0-7969 GCF_050753365.1 Geminocystis sp. CENA526 | reverse complement strand
GGGAAAAGGGAAGAGTGAATAGGTGACAAAATCAAGGTTTTGAGGCTTTGTATTAACTTATAATTACAAAGTTGTTTTAAATAAAATTTAGTAAAAAATGCTCAGTTTTTGAGGAAAAATTCCTAATAATAATTGATTTTCTAACCATAAAAAATGGCTAGATTTCTTATCAATTATAGTTTTGAGTGGTTGGTGAGCGTAAGCATTAAATCAAAATTTGAGAATGAAAAAACTCTGCTTATTAAGGCTAAAAAATGGGATTCTGATGTTCAAGGTTAGGTTGTACTTTAATACGAACTAAAATACAGGTAATATTATCATGACCATTCACCTGATTACCAAGATCGATAATTTGACTTATTCCTTCCTCCAGATTCGCTTTAGAGCTAATTAACGGTAATAATGCGGTTTCCCAATGATTCTCTAATAGCTCATTGTCACACAAACCATCGGAACACATCACTAATAATGTATCTTCTTTAATTTCTAAAAAGTTAATATCAGGGTGAACAAATGTATTGTCTCTAGGTCCTAGAGCTTGAGTTAATTGGTAAGCATCGGGGCGCCCATAGGCAATATCAGGTTCTACTCCATGTTTGATTTCAGCCTGTGCTACAGAGTGATCTGTGGTAAGTTGTTCTAAGCCCCATTTACGAGTAACCCGATAAATACGACTGTCTCCTACATGGGCGATGGCAAGTTTAGTATCTTGAAGGAATGTCATCACAAGGGTAGTTCCCATTCTTCCTGCTCCTGTTTGCCCTTTTTGAATATTAGCGTTGTAAATGGCTTCATTGGCTTGGATAATGCCCTCCCTAATTACTTGTACGTTAGGAATTTCGTCTGTCCAATGTTGTTGGAAATAACGATAAATATTTTTGACTGCCATAGCACTGGCAACTTCTCCCGAAGCATGGCCTCCCATACCGTCACAAACGATAAACATTCCTTTTGCGGTAAAATATGACCCTTGAGAGCTTTCTTTCTTATGAATAGATGTTTCAATGGCAAAACAATCTTCATTATGTCCTCTTTTTCTCCCCACATCACTTAAGCCAACATCTGTTACACTTAAAAGTCTCATGGGTAAAACAACGGTGGGTTGATCATCTCCATCGGGGTTGTTGATTTGGGTGGCTTCTTCGCCGTCTGAATCTTCGTCTTCAAATTGGTTTACTAAGTCTTTTAATTCATCGTCTCCGGGGATAAAGATGACATCTTCGGCTTCATTTTCTTTTTCTTGCTCTAAGATTAATTCTAGTTCTATTTCCTGTACGATCGATTGTAATTCCGATCGAAGCTCTTTAATATCGTCAATTTCTCCTGACTCAATTTTGATCATCAAATCCGTGATAATGCCTTTATAGTCTCCTTTCAAGTCTTCGATTAAATGCGCCCAAACTTCTACTAATTGTCTGAGTAAAGGGGGATCATTGGCTCGATCGAGATATATTTTATCTAAGATTAAAGTACCATCATCAGCTACTTTTAAATTGTCAATGCGTAACAAAGTTTCACAACATTCTATTTTGGAAAAACTTTTCCATAATTTTGTCATTTTTTGGAGATAGGGCAAAACTTGAATCTTCTCCAAGTGATTGTTTTTGAGATATTCCTCTAAAGTTTGAAGATGACTATTTTTAGTGATAATTATAAATTCTTGATCATTTTCTACGTCTTCCCAACCGTCCAATAATTCGGGTACAGTGGGGTTATACTCTGTCAAAGTTAGATAAGCAAAAGCTAAATCAGGGATTCCTGCGGATTTTATACTTTCTCGCTCAAAACTTTCTACTTGATCTAAGTTTTCGTCTAAAATTCCTCTATCATCAGGCTTAGTATCTTCTACTTCTATACAATAATACTTTCGATCGTTCCATGAAAAAAAAGATGATAAAGCAGAATCCTCAAGGGGTGAAGTTAAAATATATCTATGGTTAGAAGGACTCTCCTCCGTAGGAAAAACAAAGGGAATAGTAGGGGGTTGTTTGTTTGGACAGCTAATAACACACTGATACACTTGAGTTGTTAAATCATTTTCGATCGACATATTTATATTATCCTGATTGCTCATAATTGAATATTATATAAGGGAACAGGTAATAGAGAACAGGTAATTCTTAAATATTTTGAGGGTTTTTTAAATCGGAACAATATATACTTTAAATGTGTTTTAATTTATGAAACTTCCCATAGAAAGTAATGCAAAACCTAGATTATGAGTTTGAATGGGATGAGCAAAAAAACATTAAGAATCAAGAAAAACATGGTATTAGATTTGAGGATGCGATCGAAGTCTTTGACAACGATATGGTAACAGAAATAGATAATCGCTATGATTATGGCGAGATTAGGTTAAAAGGTATAGGAAAAATCATAGCAGTATATTTTACTATTATTTATACTGAAAGAGGAGAAAAAATTAGGATCATATCAGCTCGTAAATCGAATAAAAAAGAGAGGTTAAAGTATGACAATTATTACAGTTAAAAGAAGTGAAATTCCCCCCATGACAGAAGAAAGAATGAAAGAGATTGAGGCAATACCTGATGAAGATATTGATTACTCAGATATTCCAGAGTTAGATGATGAGTTTTTTAAAAATGCTCAATTAGTTAACTACGCAAAAGGTGAAAGATATAAACCTTTGACGACAACAAAATAACTAGCTTAGAGACTTGAAATATAGTATTAGTACTTGCTCACTTTCAATGATATTCTGTCATTCCGAGTGTAGCGAAGGAATCTCAATGCCTTAATTTTTCGTACAAGTGTATAACTTCTAAGTATCTTTTAAATTCTGATAAGCTAAGAGGAGTTTTATATAACAGATTAAATGATTAATAAATATCCTAAATTAGTACGAGATAAAATTCCTGAAATTATTAACACAAATCACAGTCAATGTCAAGTAAAACAGTTAAATATTCACGAATATAAACAAGCTCTAAAAGATAAATTAATAGAAGAATCTCAAGAGGTTTTTCAAGCGGATGAATCTAATTTGATGGAAGAAATTGCAGATGTTTATGAGGTGATAGAAGCTCTTATTTCTGTGTATAATTTAGATAAAAAAGAGATTCAAAAAGTAAAAGAAAACAAAGCCCAAGTTAAGGGAAAGTTTCAGAAAAAACTTTTATTATTAGCTATAGAAAATGAGATTAAAGTAGATGCACTTCCACCATCGGAAACGAATATATTAACGGAAGCAGAAGATTTTTTGAAAAAGGAAATATTACCCCAGGCCCATTTAATTGATAAAAATAGTAATATTTTAAAAGAGAAAATATCTTTAATGAATGAGCTTAATCCCGATTTTTTTAGGTTAAGATTAAAGCAAAATTTAGGGGGCGTTGCTATGAGTAATCAAGGGTTTTATTCATGGCAAACAATGATGGCAAAATATTCAGGGAGTTTATGCTTTTTACAAACTCAACATCAAAGCGCTATGGCAATGTTAAACCAAAGTAATCGAGAAATTCAAGAGAAATATTTAGCAAAAATTTTGACAGAAAATCTCTTTTGTGGTGTTGGGTTTTCCCATTTAAGAAGACAAGGAAAACCTTTAGTTACAGCAACTCCCGTTAAAGGTGGTTATGAATTAACAGGATTTGTACCTTGGATTACAGGTTATGATATTTTCTCCTATTTTATCATTGGAGCGACTTCGATCGATCGTTGTCAGTTATATGGTATTTTGCCCTTTTTACCCCATAATAACTTAAAATTTAGTACCGTAATGAACTTATGTGCGATGAATAGTACTAATACGGTGTCTGCCACTTTAACTCAATGGTTTTTACCCGAAGAAGACGTAATTATGATTAATCCTCCCGATGCCATTCATCAAAAAGACGAAAAAAATGTTTTACATAATGGCTTTTTTGCTTTGGGTTGTGCGCAAGGTGCGTTAAAGATATTAGAAGATAATAGCCAAAAATTGCAGTTAGCCCAAGTGAATGATACTTATAATCAACTCAAAACAGAAATAGAAGATTTACAACAAAATATGTTTAATATAGTCGATGATGAAGCTATCGATTTTAGGCAAAAATTGACTTTAAGAGTGAAAGCCATAAATTTAGCTTTTCGGAGTTCGATCGTTGCTATTATTAGTAGTAAAGGACAAGCAAATCAAGAGAATCATCCTGCCAATCGTTACTATCGAGAAGCATTAGTTTATAGTGTATCAGGGCAAACTATCCCCATTTTACAAGAATCTCTTATTCTTAATTCTTAATTCTTAATTCTCAATTATCTTATTCATTACTCACGATCGATCCCATTGGTGATAAACTTATCATTTATAGCATAATGTGGCAATGCAAAAACCATTAAACAGCAATTTTGAGTGCCATAAAAGAGTGTAATAACAATAATTTAACTCCATCAGTGAGATAAATTCAAGGCACATCTTTTTTAACCGTATCTCAGCCTTAAACATCATGGTTAATCTTGCCTATATTTTAAATTTATTATCAACAACTTGATTAATTTTATTGTTTTCCATAACTAGGATAAATCCTATAAATACTTTTATCATTAAAATCTATCAAATACTTTTTAATCATTTATTTTAATTTATAAAATATGTCAACTTTACATGGTAGTTTTCTTGTCAAGAAAGAAGAAAAATATTTTTTTATTTGGAGTGAAGTCTGGAAACAATTAGAAAAAGAAAAATATGATTTAGAGGCAGAATATTTATATCTTTATCCTTTTTTAGTAGAACAACCTAAAGAGTTATACTCTATCCTAGAAAATAATAATTATCATCATAGTTTCAATGATTATAGCGATAAGTTAAACACTATTTGGCAATGGGAAATGGTATTATTTCCTTCTCAAAAAAAGCCTAAATCTAAAACCGTTATTCCTTTATTATACGAGCATTTTGTTACTATTACCAATAAATTAAGTACCGTTATTTTATACCCTTGGGAAGTAGGTGGTTTTAAACTTACTCTAGATCAATTATTAATTTTTTTAGATAAATTACCCCTAAGTAAAGTAGAAAATATTGGTTGTGATTTAAGATTTTGGAGTCACATTTATCGTTGGAGTTTAGACTTAATTTGTCGCCGTAAATTTTTACCCGGTATCGATGATAAAAAAAATAGTTTTTGGCAACCTTTACTCGATAGTAACATAGATCAAAGTCGTTTAGCTCATTTTATTCGATCGATGCCTTCTATGGCAAGATGTTATGTAGAATCAGAAGACGATCCTATTATACCACAACAAGAACTAATTTTAGATTTTTTGCAAACCATTTTAGATGCTCAAATTCGTAAATTATTAAGCAATAATAGTATTAATATTAACAACGATGTCATGGTACAATCATGGCTAGAATCGCTCAATAGTAAAGAAAAACAAATCTCTAATTTAACTTCTTTAGACAGTAAAAGATTAAAAACTGCTTTTGATAATTGGACATTACCGATTCAAGATAACTTAATTACTGAGGATTTTCAATTAGTAAAAAAACAATATCGAATTTGTTTTAAATTACAACCTCCAGTCACCACAAATCAAGTTGATAACTATGATAATTGGCGTTTAAATTATTACTTACAAGCCATCGATAATCCAGATTTTTTAATCCCTACAGAAAAGATTTGGGAAAATACTCAACCAGACTTACAAATTGACGATCGAATCATTGAAAATCCTCAAGAAATTATTTTAAAAGGATTAGGATTAGCTTGTCGATTTTATGAACCTATTGCGGAAAGTTTGGCGCAATCTATGCCTAATTTTTGTCAATTAAATGCCATTTCTGCCTATCAATTTATTCGTAGCGTGGCATGGCAATTACAAGATAATGGTTTAGGGGTAATTTTACCTCAAGGTTTAAATAGTGGTGTGGATGAGAAACGTTTAGGAGTAAAAATTGAAGCGAAAGTTAACGTTAAAAAAGGCGAAAGATTAAACTTAAATACCCTCTTAAATTACAACTTAAAAGTAGCCGTAGGAGACAAAACATTAAGCAAAAAAGAATTTCAAAATTTATTAGCACAAAAATCTCCTATTGTAGAAATAGATGGGCAATGGTTAGCCTTACAACCTGCGGATGTAAAAGCCGCCGAAGACATTTTAAACCAAGCAGAAAACAATATCAATTTAACTGTAGAAGATGCCTTAAGATTGAGTAGCGGTGAAGGAGAAACCATCGCTAAATTACCCGTTGTGGCTTTTGAAAGTAGTGGTGCTTTAGCAGATTTAATTAACAGTATTAATGATAATCAAAAAATCAATATTTTACCTACTCCTAAGACTTTTAAAGGTACATTACGGGAATATCAAAAAGCTGGTTTTAGTTGGTTATATTTCCTCGAAAAATGGAATTTAGGTGCTTGTTTAGCGGATGATATGGGTTTAGGAAAAACAGTGCAATTAATTGCTTTTCTACTTACTTTAAAAGAAGAAGATTCACTGACAAAACCTAGTTTAATTACTTGCCCAACTTCCGTATTAAATAACTGGGAAAGAGAGATCAAAAAATTTGCTCCTACCCTAAAAGTTATTATCCATCATGGAGAACAAAGAAGTAAAGGAGAAGAGTTTGTTAAAGAAGCGCAAAAACAGGATGTAATTATTACCAGTTATGCTCTAATTTATCGAGATTTTGACAGTTTAAATCTGGTAGAATGGCAGGGGGTAATTCTCGATGAGGCACAAAATATTAAGAATCCTCAAGCAAAACAAACAAAGGCAGTACAAGAGTTAAAATCTGAGTTTAGAATCGCTTTAACGGGTACTCCCGTAGAAAATCGTCTCTCGGAATTGTGGTCAATTTTAGAGTTTTTAAACCCAGGTTATCTTGGTACACAACAATTTTTTCAACGGCGTTTTACTATTCCTATTGAGAAATATGGTGATCAACATTCTTTACAAACATTACGATCGTTAGTACAACCTTTTATTTTAAGAAGACTGAAAACAGACAAAAATATTATTCAAGATTTACCTGAAAAACAGGAGATGAATGTTTATTGTGGTTTATCAGCAGAACAAGCTCAATTATATCAAAATTTAGTGGATGAATCTTTAGAAAAAATTAATGAAAATATGGGCATTAAACGCCATGGATTAATCCTAACTTTATTGATGAAATTAAAGCAAGTTTGCAATCATCCTGCTCATTTATTAAAGGAAGAAAAGCTAGATTTTTCTCCTCGATCGGGTAAATTGTTACGCTTAGAGGAGATGTTAGAAGAAGTAGTAGCCGAAGGCGATCGAAGTCTCATATTTACTCAATTTGCAGAGTGGGGAAATCTATTACAGCCCTATTTAAAGCAAAAGCTAGGGGTAGAAGTACTGTTTTTATCGGGTAGTACCAAAACCGAAAAACGTCAAGAAATGGTCGATCGATTCCAAAATGATCCCCAAGGACCACCCATTTTTATACTATCATTAAAAGCAGGAGGAACGGGTTTAAATTTAACCAAAGCTAATCATGTATTCCATTTTGATCGATGGTGGAATCCAGCCGTAGAAAATCAAGCAACCGATCGAGCTTTTCGTATAGGACAAAAACAAAATGTACAAGTCCATAAATTTATTTGTAGCGGTACATTAGAAGAAAAAATTAACGATATTTTAGAGAATAAAAAACAATTAGCAGAACAAACAATTAACACAGGAGAAGACTGGTTGACAGATTTAGATACAGATCAATTAAGAAACTTATTAGTATTAGAAAGAAATGCTATTTTATAAAATAAATCATCTACAATTAACATCCAATTCTTCTTACATTCTTAATTTTTAATTCTTAATTCTTAATTCTTAATTCCTATCTCAGTTCGAGATAAAATTTAGACTAAATCGATCGCTAAAAGTGGCACTGATCGATCGAACCATAAAAAGATTTGATTAAAAATTATGATAAATTGATTTTTTATAGCTATTTACTAAATTTAATGAAGATTTGAAAGCATTTTCTTCCCCCTCTTCCCCCTCT
>NZ_JBLZFY010000144.1:0-8284 GCF_050753365.1 Geminocystis sp. CENA526 | reverse complement strand
GCATAGACAAGGATTGTTAGTAATTCCTTGGTTTGAATTTGGCTTTATGACGACTCCCTCCTCCGAATTAGCCACAAAAAATC
Organism: Geminocystis sp. CENA526; assembly: GCF_050753365.1. Lineage (NCBI taxonomy): Bacteria > Bacillati > Cyanobacteriota > Cyanophyceae > Chroococcales > Geminocystaceae > Geminocystis > Geminocystis sp. CENA526. Next base: position 8,201 of record NZ_JBLZFY010000144.1, on the reverse strand, counting down.
CTCGTTGGTTAACCACTCGTCGAGATGGTAGTAAAATCGGCAGTAGCGCGGCAGGGCAAGTGGTGTGGTTAAATCCTTTTCATCCTCAAGTACAACAATTTTTCATGGATTTAGTCTTAGAAGTTGTCACTAAATATCCCGTTGATGGTGTTCAATTTGATGATCATACTGTATTACCAAGAGATTTTGGCTATGATCCCTATACGATCGCACTATATAAACAGGAAACGAAAAAAAATCCGCCGACAAATCCTCAAGATAGGGCTTGGGTAAAGTGGCGTGCTGATAAAATCACAGATTTCATGGTAAGATTGAATAGAGCAGTCAAACAAAGAAAACCCAAAGCGATATTTTCAGTAGCTCCAAATCCTTACTCGACAGCTTATAATTTATTTTTACAGGATTGGCACAGGTGGGTAAATTTAGGCATTGTCGATGAATTAATCATTCAAGTTTATCGCCCTGATTTAAAAACTTTTACCAAAGAATTAAACAATGCTCAATTACAATCTGCTAGAAAGAAAATTCCCACAGGAGTAGCTATTTTAACAGGCTTGAGAAATAACCCCACTCCTATCACCCTCATTGAAGATAAAGTGCGCCAAGCGAGACGACATCGCCTAGGGGTTGCCTTTTTCTATTACGAAACCCTTTGGGAAAATGCACCAATGGAGAATGATTACTTAAGACGAGGAGTTGTGAGGGCTTTATTTTTTGAGCCTCAACGGCGAATCTAATGATAATTTAATTTTTTCAGGAGATGAAGTTAAAAAGGCTGTTTTCAGTTTGTTTTGATTTTAATTTCTGTTTGATTAATTCAAATTTTTTCATCGTTTCAAGATCGTAATATCTTTCTCCACAATTATCACAAACTAGAGCAGATACTTCTAAACTAACGGTATCTCCATCATTTTTAATAATTTCTGTTACTGTTTTTTTACTTAATTTACCTTCACAAAATAGGCATTTATCAATGGGAAGCATAATATTACCTCTTGTTAAAATAGTTAATACACATTAATTATGGCTATTTTTCCTAATACGCCATTCAATCCACATGAATAATAATATTAAGGCTTAATTCCCTCCATAAATCATGAGTTACTTTTTATTTACCTAACACTTGACCATTAACTAACTTTCAGTAAATAAATTATCAGGTAAATTTTCACTATTAATAGTAATTTTTTCCTTAATTAATCCTTCTAAACTTTGCCACTGATTAGCGGTAAAATTCACAAAATTAATCTGCAAATTATCGGATAATTCGACACTGTTTATTAACATTAAATTCATGGCTATTTCTGAGAAAAATAAGCCTACTTCCTCTCGATCGACATGATCAAGATTTACTAATAAAGTGCAATTTTCTTCTTCTGAAAGATTCATCAATACCTGAGCAATTTCTGAGGCTAATTCTTCTTGATCTGCTTTCCAATCAGGGAAAATAGCATAGTTATTACCATTACCATCGATCGAAACTAAATCTTCAATATTAAACTGATTAATTATTTCTTGATTTTCGTTCTCAAGGGTGATTTTAGCGGTAATTTTAGGAAGTAATTTATTGCATTGTTGTTCATTTAAGTTATTAATTAGGGCAAAATCTAGGGTATTTTCTAAGTCTAATTCTTCCTCCATCATCAGATTCATGGCGATACCAGATAGCAATAAATTAGCATCTTCTTCGGTTATGCCAGTGGTGTCTATGACGAGGGTTGATCCCCCCCAACCCCCCTTAGTAAGGGGGGAGTCGGAGACGGGGGGATTATCGTTACTAAGGGAAGAATTATTGGCTAGTTTATAGATTAATTGAGTAAGTTCGATCGACAATACTTCTTCATCCCTTTGCCAATCAGGGAAGATTAGATAGTTTATATTTGTTAATTTAAACTCTATAATAGTATTTTCATAGTGATATTTTTCATATAAATTGATAAATATTTTTTCTATGTTTTGAGAGTATGTTTTACTATCTAAAAAGCTAGGATTACTCTGCATTTTTTCTGTTATTTTTTCCAGATATTCTCGTCTTAGTTCACGGTTTTGACCTAATAAAACAGCTTTTTCTATGTATTCTTCTAATGAATAAGCAATTAAATCTTCTAAGTCAAAATATCTCAGAATCGATGCGGCTTTTTGCGATCGAGATGTATCACCACTAAATACTATAGTAGGTAAAGAAACGGATAAAGGATCGATCATTGAAGTCATGCCAGAGTAGGGAAAAGAATCTAAATAAATATCACAAATTTTTAGTCTTTCCTTAATTTCTAAACTATTTTTAACAGGCTCAAGAATAATTAATCTATCTTCGGCAATATTATATTTTTGTAAAGTCTTAAATATTCTTTCTTGAAAAAGAGAAATAGGATAATTATTTGACCAATTAGGGTTAAAAGGATATAAAACTAAAACAGAATTGGCAACCTTTGTTAATATTTTTATCCAAGTTTCTTCTACTTCGGGGATTATTTTAAAATAATTTGCCCCCGAAACAAAAACTATTTGATCTGCTTTTAAACCTAAATCTTCTCTTGTGATAATTTGATCCGTTTTTAAATTTGCTTCCGTACCAAAATCAAAGCATTGAGGAGGAATATTAAGGGTAATTAATTCTTCTGTATAATGCTCTTGAGCAGTGGGTAAAGATTCAGATAACTTACTAGAAATATAATAATCGATCGAGGGAAAACCGCTAGAAACCGGTGAATTGGGGTCAATAATCTGTATTCTTGCTAACCGATGTAATGCTAAGTATGTGATTGAGTGACTTCTTGCAGTGATATTTGTTCCAATAAATAAAATATCTAAATCATAGGAGCGAATTATGTCAACTTGTTCTGATAAAGTTGAGGGTAACTGAATCACTCGATCACCATGAGCAAAACAATATTTTTCTAAGCGATGATTGCTTATTCTAATAGTTAAAAGAGTTATATCAAATTTGTCTCTATCCAAATGATTATAAATTGGCAGAGTGCTAAAAGTTTCTGTTTGAATACCATAGTGAGCGGATAATATACCTATTTTGATTTTTTCCTGTTTAACCTCTCTTGGTAAAAATTCATATTCAAGTTGAAAACCCTTGATTCTTAAAGTAAATTCTAAAATTTTTGCTCTATTGATATAGATTTCTTTAAGGTTTTGATCATTAAAATAACAGGGAATAAAATTTAAATTTTCTGTAAAGATTAATGCTATTTTTTGCCATAGTTGAGACTGTATATCTTTTTCTATATTTTGTACAAGATTTTGTAAGAGATAGCTATAATAATCTAAATATTTTTCAGAATCACCATTGTTCAAGAAAATCTGACAATTTTGCAAAAGATATTTACAGTAACTCTCAAGGGGAGACTCAGGAATATTCTCCCATTGAGAAATCACAGGGAAAGGAAGATAATATAATTGACTATTTCCCATTTGAGTAAATAATTTTTGCCACTGTTGAGAGTTTAAATTACGAACAAAATTTATTTCCGTTGTCTCTGATAATTCTATTCCCTCCTCTAACATTAAATTCAATGTGACTGCTGAGACTAACATTTGAGCATCTTCTTCACTTTCAGCATTGGTTGTGTCAATAATTAGGGTGATTTCTTCTGCTTGAGGATGAGGTGCTATGCTTTTTAACACCTCTGTTAGGGTTAATGATAATTCTTCCTCGTCTTGTTGCCAGTCTGGGAATATGATTAAGTTAAGGGTTTGGAAATTGATGGGAAATAAATTACAGTTGGTGATACGCTCTAATAATTCCTGTGCATTGATAAAATTAGGTACTCCTTGAAGTACATTACTGACGGCTTTTTCCGCTAATTCTAAATTATTGGCTTTTTCTGCCACTCTTGCCAAATACCATACTACTCGCCAATGGTTACATCCTAAGTTAATGGCATTAATATAATTTTGTATGGCTTGGGCATATTGTTGAGATGCTTCTAAGACTAAACCTGTCCATAATCTCAAATAACCATCATTAGGATAGCTATTACAATAATGTATGATACCTCCTGAACCTGCACTACGCACTAAGGGAGATGATAAAGCGATTTTTTCTTCTGCTTCAAATAGTTCGTTAATATCCTGAGAAGTCATACTAACGATAAATTCAGGTTTAGTACCCCCTAAGCCTTCGATAAATAATTCTGCTGGTGTGGGTTGGCGGTATTCTCCTGTTAAATCTTCTAAGGTTATAGGTAAATCTAGTAAACTCGTTCCTACAGGAATCCCCCAAATGCGTTCTCTTTTCGGTTGTTGCATTAATTTTTCGTAAATGGGATTAATGGCTTTACCCGCATTTTCTGCCCCAAATATTTCTAAGGCATATTTTCGGGCATTATTACCTAATCTTTCTCTTTCTTCAGGATGATGATATAAATATTCTATAGCTTCTTTATACTCTTTTTCACTGTTAACAATTAAGCCTGTTTCGTTATGTTGAATTAAATTCTTGACACCACCATAAGGAAAAACAACGGGGGGAATACCACAATACATCACTTCTTGTAAATTCAACTCGGCGGCGGCGTAGGTTTCTTCACATAAGGGATAGCCGTAAATGTCTAAGATTTCTAAAACTGATTTAATATCTTCTACATATCCCCGAAAATCAAATTTATCGGATGCACCTAATTGCTGTGCTTGTTGGGCTAAATAATTACTAATACCTCCTCCACAAACCACAAAATGCACATCAGGAATATCAACTTTAGCACTCATTGCCACATAGTTAGGGTGCATTTTTACAAAATCGACTGTACCAATGTAACCAACGTTAAAGCCATCATGGGAACGTTTTTGATAATTTTTGATTGGCTCAAAATCACTTCCAGCAATTACCATTCCCGTTTTACTGGTTTTGGTTTCTGAATTTAAGTCTTGAAAAGCCTTTCTATTATAAGTGTATGGGCTACAAGCTAAGGCAAAATCAGAATGATCAATTAATTGTTTTGTAATAACATGGGGGGGTTGATCTCCTGCAACGTGAAACCATGTTAATAGTCTCATGGCTGGTAAATCCGATCTCAATAAGTCGTAGAGGTGAGGGTTATTCCACCAGTGAACATGAACTATATCGGCTTTTTCTATGGTATCTAAAATTACTTGATGATTAGGAGCATCAATAACCGACATTCCCACGACTTCAGCTTGTTGCTTTGCTAAGGTTTCGGAGGGCAGAAGGGAGATAACTTGATGGTGAAAATTGCCGTATTGAGCGGAATATTTAGCTGTGGCAATCATCGATCGCGCCGCACCACCTTTGGATAATTGTTGGATTATGTGAAGAATTTTAATCATTTTTTTAATTAATTTGATAATTAACTTTTATACTTTAAATTTCTGGGATATTTTTGTTTTATCTAACTTGGATTTGCCGAAAATAAAGAAGCATTTAAAACTGTCATTCCTACTAATATTTCATCGGCATAATGATAGATTATATTATCTTCATAAATACTATCATTGGCTTTTTGTGGTTTACGAAAACTAATATATAAAACGTCCACATCTTCATCGTAAGTCATCCACATTTGATTTGAGGGTGCTTGAAGAAGATAAGGTATTGATTTTAAAAGATTTATTTCTGCCATAAAATACCTCGTTTAATAATTTTTTCAGGGGATGAAGTTAAAAAGGCTGTAATCACAAATCCATCATTTTCCATTTCTTTATAAACAACAACTACACATTTTTGGGAAATCACAGTTTTTTGATTCTGTTTGAGGGCGATTAGTTCATCTGTCCACCCTTTAACAATTAAATCGGGATTGGCGATGGTTTCAATAACTAAATCTTGATACCCTGCCATATAGTCGTGGTGTTCGGTAATGTGAGACCATTGTTTATAAGTCAATCGAATAAGAATGTTATTTTTTTTGATGGAATAATCTCGATCGTATCTTTTGATGTCATAGTTTTACTGAAATTATATCTTTAATTCTCAGGTTTAATTCCCTCCATAAATAATGAGTCACTTTTTCGCACTCTCCCATCGGGTAAAACATCTAAATAATAGCTAGAAAAATCCTGATTCGATAAATGGATTAACAATAAGCAATTTTTCATTAACTATTAAATTATGTTGCATATCTTCTGAATAAAGGTATTTTGCTGAGGAAAATAAAGCGGAAGAAACAAGCAAACTATCCCAAAAAGATAAATTATACTTTTGGCGAAGGTGACAAGCATCAAGTAGTGTTTTACGATTCAAAATAACAACCTCATATTTTTCATAAAAACTTTGTATAATTCTCATCAGTTTTTCATTGTCAGTTCGAGATTTTTTCAACAGGTTAACAGAAACTTCGTTAATAACTTGGGTACTAATGATAATTCGACTATCATTATTTATTATTAGTTTATGAGCGATATGAGATTTTTTTTCTTCTTCTGGTTTTTCGCTACTTAATAAAGCATATAACCAAATATTAGAGTCAATAAAACAGGACTCATTTTTATTATTTTTCATAGATTTCATCTCTAGTTAAGGGAGAAATTTGATCAACTTTGATGGGATTATCCAATAAATAGTCAATTTCATTCATTTGATTAGTTAAATCATCTTCTGTCAAGATAACTATTTTGACAGTTTGATTTTCCTCTAATTTTTCTTGATAATATGATGGTATTTGAATTATACCTTGCTTGATTGTCGTTTCAAATGCGATCGCTTTCATTTTTTTACTTCTAATTATCTAAATATTGTTAATGATTTTAACTTAGTTCTCAGACTTCATTCCCTCCATAAATAATGAGTCACTTTTTCGCACTCTCCCATCGGGTAAAACATCTAAATAATAATTATTAAAATTCGGGATGCGGGATTCATTAGCTTGACATACTTTAATATCAACAAACCCAATTTTTGCTAATAGTCTGCTGAGGGAAAATCGATCGTACATCCACTGATGCACTTCTCCCCCTTGGCGAAATTGTCCGATTTGGGTAGAGTTTAATTCTGCTAATTTTTGATAGGGGAAGTTTCTACCTTGAAAGGCTTTGATTAACATTTCTCCTTCTACGCCAAAGCGATCGACAATAAATTCTGGGTTAGGTAAGGGATTTTGGGCAAGATAGCGTTTCATGTCGCCACCAGACTCATTACGCACCACTTGATCGTACATTTCTAACATTAACCAATTATAGTTATGAGTGTCTGCTTCTGAGCCGTTTAAGGCGTTATTTAAACAATACCCATAATCGTTCTGTAAGATAACTTTAAGTTGACAAATTTTTCACATTATTCCTTTTCACCAAAAAACAACATTTATTCTTCAAGTTGCGATCGCCCTTTATCTTCATAAAAAATGAGATCGAGCTTTTGGTTAAGTTTTGTGACAGAGTACGATTAGGGAAGCCAGTTTTCATCGAGGATTTGTTCAAGAGGTGCGATCGAGTTTTCGGGGAAGGTATTGAGAGGTAATCCAGAATCATCAGCTAATAATTCCCTAGCATCTTGATAGGACTCATCAAATATTTGGACAAGATAATTATTCAAACTAGGACTAGCTTTTAATTCTCTTTTAATCTGTTTACGAAAATTACGAATTTCTTTACGCCAATGATTTTGATTATAATTTCTCTCAGATTCCCAATAGCCGAGTTTTAAGAGATGTTCGATCAATCTAATTAATAAACTTTCAAGTTTTCTTTTGTCACTTCGGCTCAAACCTAATACCTCCTCAATTAAATTTTCCCAATCAAGGGAATCTAAATCTCTATCCTCTAATTTTTTGACAGTTTCTAATATCCACAGATTATAGTCAGTATCGTATAAATTTGTTTGCTTTTTAATTAATTGGGCTACCATTACGACTACCTCCGATTATTTCATTATCTTATTATAAATTATTTTCATCAACTTTTTGGGAATGGGGCGGTGCGTGCTGCGTAGCAGATCCCTTCGGGATCGAAGTTTGGAAATGGGAAGGTGCGAGCGATGTTTTGGGGAATGAGGAGGTTCGATCAAGTTTTGGGAAATGAGGAGGTTCGATCGGGTTTAGGACATGAAGGGATGCGATCGGGTTTTGGTAATGGGGAGATGCGATCGGGCTTTGGGAAATGGGAAGATGCGATCGGGCTTTGGGAAATGGGAAGGTGCGATCGAGTTTTGGGAATGGGAAGGAAAATTTAATTATTATCTTGAATAGCATCGAGAACTTGTTTCACAATTTTGGGATGCAGGGTTTTCTTACCGT
>NZ_JBLZFY010000143.1:0-8293 GCF_050753365.1 Geminocystis sp. CENA526 | reverse complement strand
TTCTTAATTCTTAATTCTTAATTCTTAATTCTTAATTCTTAATTCCTCATTCTTAATTCCTCATTCTTTTGTTTGTATTAACTCAATTTTATAACCATCGGGGTCTTCCACAAATGCAATGACTGTTGTACCATGTTTCATAGGACCCGGTTCTCTGGTTACTCTACCACCTAATGATTTAATTCGATCGATCGTTTGGTAAATATCATCGACACCTAAAGCAATATGACCATAACCGCTACCAATATCATAACTATCTGTGTCCCAATTATGGGTTAATTCGATAACGGTATTATCCGCTTCGTCCCCATAACCCACAAAAGCAAGGGTAAATTTTCCAGTAGGGTAATCTTTTTGACGTAAAAGTTTCATGTCTAAAACATTACAATAAAAATCAAGAGATTTTTCTAGGTTTCCCACCCGAAGCATTGTGTGTAAAATACGCATAATTAGTGAATAGTTAAGAATGAATAATTGATAATTAATAATACCTGACAATTTTATTATACCAAATAGGACTTAAGCATCTATTTTGCAAGATTCTATGTTACTAATTTTAATTTTTGTCTCCTCACTGATTGTTACAACGGATACCAAAGTTCATCATCATTAATAGTCATAATGCACCAGATGATTAATTAATGAGAAAAAATGTTACCTCTGATAGAAGGATTTTTAAATGGTATTAGTATCGGCTCAGTACTATTAATCGCCGCCCTGGGTTTAGCTATTGTTTTCGGCTTAATGGGAGTCATTAACTTAGCCCACGGTGAATTAATGATGCTTGGTGCTTATGCAACTTTTGTGGTGCAAAATGTTTTTAAACCTTTGGGTGAGCCTTGGTTTAATTTTTATATTATTGTAGCTATTCCTGTGGCTTTTATTGTCGCCGCCATCGCAGGAATAATTTTGGAACGAGGTGTAATTCGTTTTCTTTATGGGCGACCACTAGAAACCCTTTTAGCTACATGGGGGGTTAGTTTGATTCTACGTCAATTAGTGAGAAGTGTTAATTGGTCTATGACGATCGCAATAGTCGTATTTTGTCTTCTCTTTTTTGGTGCAATGTGGTATTTATCTCGTCAAGGTAATTGGGAGCAAATTCGGACTAAGTTTATCGCTATTACTCTACCTTTAGCCAGTTCGATCGCAATCTTCACAGGGGTATTAATTAATAATACGAAAAATCAGGCGCTGACAAAAGCGTGGTTTAGTGCTAGAAATGTGGATGTAACTGCTCCAGCATGGTTACGGGGAGGAATCCCAATAGGGACATTTCAATTTCCCATAGCTCGAATATTTATTATTGTGTTGACGATTCTTTGTATTATAGGAGTCTATTGGTTTTTAAATGGCACAGATTGGGGCTTAAAAATACGAGCTGTTACCCAAAATCGTACCATGAGTTCTTGTTTAGGCATTCCCACCGCTACCGTTGACGCACTTACTTTTGCCCTTGGTTCGGGATTAGCTGGTATTGCAGGTGTTGCCATTAGCTTACTTGGTTCTGTTGGTCCTAATACTGGACAAAACTACATTGTGGATGCTTTTATGGTGGTAGTAGTAGGCGGTGTTGGTAATTTACTAGGTACAATTATTGCGGCACTTTCGATCGGAATTGTATCTTATATAATTGGTTCGGGTAGTCTAGGATTAATGTTGATGTCTAGTGATTCAGGAGGTACATTATTAGAAGTGATCAACTTTTTTGCTAATACCAGTATGGCGAAGGTGTTAGTATTTATCATGATTATTGCCTTTTTACAAGTCAAACCTTCGGGTATTTTCCCTCAAAAAGGACGTATGGCAGAATTGTAAGCTAGGACGCATCTAAATTGATTGAGAGAGGGAAAAAGGAAGAGGCAATAGGTAAGAGTTTTAGTTATTTTTCAATAATTAATAAAAAATGCAAGTTAAATACGTTTGAGCTTATGAAGTAGGGCGTTTTCATTCTCAAAATTTGATTTAATTAGAAATTATAATTGATAAGAAATATAGCCATTTTTTCTGATTAGAAAATCAATTATTATTAAAAATCATGATATTTTGGTAAAAATTAAGTTCAATTTATTGAACGGTATCTATTAGACGTGTAATGAATTACACGTTGGGATATAGGTTTTCATCAATAACGCGCTGTGTAATAAATTCCACAGCTAACATTTTTCGTTCAATGAATTGAACTAATAAAAAGCAATTTTACTCCGACTTTGAAAAAACCCTGCTTCCCTACTTCATCAAAGTATCTTGTTTTTTTAATATAGTTTTTTTTCGTTTATGATAGAAAAAGGCTTTTATTTATTGTATATTTTTATAATTTACTCATACATATAAAATATGACAACTCAGTCTGACAGAATTATTATATTTGATACCACATTGCGCGATGGAGAACAATCCCCCGGTGCTAGTTTAAATGTAGATGAAAAATTGACCATTGCCCGTGCTTTAGCTAAATTGGGAGTGGATGTGATTGAGGCAGGTTTTCCCCATGCTAGTCAAGGAGATTTTACCGCAGTACAACGTATTGCTGAAACTGTTGGAACTCAATCTGGACCGACTATTTGCGGTTTAGCGAGGGCAACCAAGGCGGACATCAAAAGTGCAGGAGAAGCCCTTAAACCTGCCTTTAATCGCCGTATTCATACCTTTCTGGCAACTTCTGACATTCACCTCGAATATAAATTAAAGAAAACCCGTGCTGATGTACTGTCGATCGTACCTGAAATGGTAGCATACGCAAAAACCTTCACCGATGACGTGGAATTTTCTCCCGAAGATGCTGGAAGAAGTGATCCTGAATTTTTGTATCAAGTGCTAGAATTAGCTATCAAAGCAGGGGCAACTACCGTTAATATTCCTGATACCGTAGGTTATACTACCCCTAGCGAATACGGTGCTATCATCAAGGGCATTAAAGATAATGTACCTAACATTGACCAAGCAATTATATCCGTTCATGGTCACAATGATCTCGGTTTGGCTGTGGCTAACTTCCTCGAAGCGGTGAAAAATGGAGCGAGACAGTTAGAATGTACTATTAATGGTATCGGTGAAAGAGCAGGAAACGCTGCACTAGAAGAATTGGTGATGGCGCTTCATGTACGTCGTCAATATTTTAACCCCTTCTTGGGTCGTGATGTCAACTCGATCGAACCCTTAACCAACATCGACACCAAACAGATTTACAAAACCTCTCGTTTAGTTTCTAACCTAACAGGGATGATTGTACAACCCAATAAAGCCATTGTCGGGGCGAATGCTTTTGCCCATGAGTCGGGAATCCATCAAGATGGAGTCTTGAAAAATCGTCTCACCTATGAGATTATGGACGCAGAGTCGATCGGACTTACCACGAATCAGATTGTACTAGGTAAACTGTCTGGACGTAACGCTTTTCGTACTCGTCTAGTGGAATTGGGATTTGAATTGTCAGAAGACGACTTAAATAAAGCCTTTTTGCGTTTTAAAGAAGTAGCCGACAAAAAACGAGAAATCACCGATTGGGATTTGGAAGCCATTGTCAACGATGAAATTCAACAACCCCCTGAATTATTCCGTCTTGAGTTGGTACAAGTATCCTGTGGTGATCATTCATCTCCCACTGCTACAATTACCCTAAGAACTCCTGATGGTAAGGAATTGAGCGATGCGGCTATAGGTACTGGTCCTGTGGATGCGGTATATAAAGCTATCAATCGTGTTGTCCAAATTCCTAACGAGTTAATCGAGTATTCCGTCAAATCCGTTACTGCGGGTATTGATGCGATGGGAGAAGTGACTATTCGCTTAAAACATGAGAATAAAACCTACTCAGGTTATGCCGCTAATACTGATGTGATTGTAGCTTCTGCTCGTGCCTATATTAGCGCCTTAAATCGTCTTTACGCTACGATCGAAAGCAAAAAAGAGTTAACCACTATTTAGGGGTTGCCTCATAGTATGAGTGATGAGGGGGAGTAATAGGTAATAGGTAATAGGTAAAGTATAGTGTGTCTAAAGCCTTGATTTTCCTAGTTTTCTGATTTATTCAGCAGACTCTAAATAGTTTTTGGTGATATAATCCTGAGAAAAATCTGATTGTCTATCTATCACTAAAGATTAATGTCTCGATCGAAATCCTTACAATACTATATACTAGCAAGATTATTATTAGCACCCTTGATGATTTGGACAATTATCACCATTGTCTTTTTACTATTAAGGGCTACCCCCGGTGATCCTGCCGATGCTATATTAGGTGCTAGAGCACCAGAGTCAGCAAAACAGGCTTTAAGGGAAGATTTAGGCTTAAATGCTCCCCTTATTGTGCAATATTTTCGTTACTTACTGCAAATACTCAATTTCGACTTAGGCACTTCTTTAAGTAGTCGGGGGCTTTCAGTATGGGATGTCATTCAACAACACTTTCCAGCAACGGTAGAATTGGCTTTTTTTGGTATTTCCGTTGCCATCGTGGTAGGGGTTGGTATTGGCATTATATCAGCATCTCGTCCCAATACGGTGTTTGATGTGGGAGGGCGGTTATTTGGTATTATCACCTATTCATTACCTTTATTTTGGGTAGGGATGATTGTACAACTTATCTTCGCTGTGCAATTAAAATGGTTTCCCCTCGGTACAAGGTTTCCTGTAGGTATGGCTTCCCCCGCAAAAATTACGGGATTATATACCCTTGACAGTCTTTTAACTTTCAATTTTGGACAATTTTTTACCGCTATCTATTATCTAATTTTACCCTGTGTCACCCTAGGAATTTTGTTAAGTGGCATTTTTGAACGTATTGTAAGAGTAAACCTCAAACAAACACTTCGATCGGAATATGTAGAAGCCGCTAGAGCAAGGGGAATTCCCGAAAATAAAATTTTACTCAACCATGCCCTTAAAAACGCTTTAATTCCTGTTATAACCGTCATGGGATTAACTTTTGCCGCTCTCTTGGGAGGTGCTGTATTGACAGAAGTAACATTTTCTTGGCCCGGATTAGGCAATCGTCTTTATGAAGCTATATCCTTGAGAGATTATCCTACAGTACAAGGAATTATGGTCTTTTTTGGAGTAATTGTGGTTTTTGCAAGTATCTTGATTGATATAATTAACGCTTTAATTGATCCTCGTATTCGTTATTAACCTGATCGAAAAAGTGCTTATTGATACGATCGAATCCATCTAGTATAAATATACTGAAAATTAAGCTGTAAAAATCAGAAAAAATGATTATCATAGCCAATATCATGTAAATTTTACTCAAAAAAGTATAATGAAAACAATTTTAATGAGGAGTTCAAAAATTATGTTCGATCGAAAAGTTTATACCCCAGAAGGTATTATTAACGAAACAAATCAAAGTAACTTTCAAGAACAGTTAATAAAATTCATAAACAACACCAATCATCAAGATATATTTGTAGATTTTCAACAGGTGGAATTTGTCGATAGTAGTGGTTTAGTGGCTTTAGTTAATGCTTATAACGAAGCGAAAAATCAAAATAAAAATTTCTATTTATTTAACGTTTCCCCTTCTATCAAAATGATTTTTGAAATAAGTCAATTAGATAAAGTTTTAGGCATTAGGGAATATACTGACGCATTAGCCGCCTAGTTCGTAATGAGTAATAGACTTTGCTCATAATTATTATGATTTTACCACCGTAGAACAGGCATCTTGCCTGTTTTTTTTCCAGATGTTGAATGAAGACAGGTGGATAGGTAGAATTAACGACTATCATTACTATTGCCTACCTTACTATTGCCTACCTTCATCACTATCCTTGATATAGTTTATTTACATCTTCAATATTCATCCTCGATGCTATTCCTAATGATAAGCTCGATCGAACCCCATGATTAAAATGATCGCAACCTGCACAAGCAATCATGGCGGCATTGTCGGTACAAAGGCTTAAGGGTGGAAAAAACACTTGTATATCATGCTTTTGAGCTTCTTGTGTTAAACATTCCCTTAAACCACTATTAGCTGCCACACCTCCTCCTACGGCAATTTTGGTTAACCCTAAATCCAAACAAGCACGGATCGATCGTTTTGTTAAGGCTTTGGCTACAGTATATTGAAAACTTGCACATAAATCCGTAATGGGTAAATTATCCCCATTTTCTTCCTTCAATTTGGTAATTAACCTCAGCATCGCTGTTTTTAAGCCACTAAAACTAGAATCGTAGGGATGGAAACCCTGATTATTTGGTAAAGATACTTTACCTTCAGGGAGTTTGAAGGCATTTCGATCTCCCTCTTTCGCTAATCGATCGATCACAGGACCTCCCGGATAAGGTAAATTTAATAACCGTGCTACCTTATCAAAAGCCTCCCCAGCCGCATCATCACGGGTTGAGCCGATATTTTTGTAAACACCTCTACCTTTCACATGAATTAAACTGGTATGCCCTCCCGATACCAATAAACAAAGAAAAGGAGGCTCTAAGTCTGGATCATTGAGATAACTTGCATAAATATGACCTTCAAGGTGATGAATCCCTAAAAACGGCTTATTATGCACTAAAGCGAGGGTTTTGGCGGCGGTGACACCCACTATTAATGATCCCACTAAACCGGGTGTTACAGTGGACGCAATGGCATCAATATCACCCCAAGCCAAACCAGAATCAGCCATAGCCTTATCAATACAAGGATTAACCATTTCTAAATGTTGACGGGAAGCCAACTCAGGTACAACTCCCCCATATTGTTCATGTAACTTAATCTGGGAAGCGATGACATTAGATAAAATATTACGATTTTTTACGATCGAGACGCTAGTTTCATCACAACTGCTTTCTACTGCTAGAATAACACTCATTAATTTAAGTAATTTGTTAAGAATAATAAATTTTCTTCTTATTACTTTACTCTATTTACTAATCACAGTAAGATCGCATTTGAAGCCATTTTTCAGCTTCTTTTTTGTAACAAAAACTTATTGTTTCAATAAAAATACAGGAAACAATTTACTATGGGAAAAATATTCAGTTTAGTATTAGCCTTCGCTCTTTCCGTGTCCTTATGGGCAAACTTTGCTCCTACAGCTAGTGCAGATTTATCTCACTTAACACCTTGTAGTGAGTCCGCCGCTTATCAAGCTAAAGCCAAAAGTTTCCGTAACACCACCGATGATCCTACTTCTGGTCAAAAACGTGCCGCCAGTTACGCTGAAGCTCTTTGTGGTCCTGAAGGATACCCTCACTTAGTCGTTGACGGCAGATTAAGCCATGCTGGAGACTTTATTATTCCTGGGGTATTATTCCTTTATATTGCTGGTTGGATTGGCTGGGTAGGACGTTCTTACTTGATCGCTATCAGAGAGGAAAAAGATACTGAAATGAAAGAAATTATCATTGATGTACCTTTAGCTTTCAGCAAAATGTTGTTTGGATTCTTATGGCCTTTACAAGCCTTACAAGAGTTTACTTCTGGTCAATTAACAGTTAAAGATTCGGAAATTCCCGTTTCTCCTCGTTAATTTTTTTGTTCATTTTTAATTAATTATTTGGAGAAATTTTGATGAAAGATTTAACAACCTTTTTATCTACCGCCCCTGTTTTAATCACTGCTTTATTAGTTTTTACCGCAGGTTTATTAATCGAATTTAATCGTTTTTATCCTGATCTTTTATTCCATCCTATGGGCTAATTTCGATCGAATCAACTCCCTAACTCTCGATTTTGAGTCATTCAAGGGAGTTGAATTAACCTCAAGAATCATCATCTTCAGAGAAACACAGGCAGGATGCCTATTTTACGGTATAAAATCATCACTTCAAAATTATTATATTCGTAAATCTCCATGAAAAATAAAAATAATTTTCCCAACAGCGCATAAATTGACAAAGTCTAACTGATAAATAAATAGAAACAAAAATTTAAGTACAAAATTATGGGAAATATAGTCGGAATCGATTTAGGCACAACTAACTCCGTTGCCGCCTTCAAATTTGCAGAAACTCAAGTTGTGAATGATCCTCAACATGGATTTTTAGTAAAATCAGTAGTAGGTTTATCAGGTAATAACTTAATTGTAGGAAGGGATGCGTATAAAGATTTAAAGCGCGATCCAGAAAATGTTATTATCTCCATTAAGCGTTTAATGGGGCGTGGTTTTGCCGATGAAGTAGTGCAACAACAGCTAAAAAACTTTGGTTATAAAATCACCCAATCTAGTCAAGGTACAGAAAATAGTATCTCGGTATGGTTAGGAGGAAAAGAATATCAACCCGAAGACATTAGCGCAGAGATTTTAAAACAAGTAGTAAAAAATGCTCAAGCCTATCAAGAAAGTGTT
>NZ_JBLZFY010000142.1:0-8395 GCF_050753365.1 Geminocystis sp. CENA526 | reverse complement strand
TTCATAATCACAAAGGCACTCTAGTTGATAGGGTGCTTTTGTTATGAATATTTTGTTGGGTTATGCTATCACTAACCTAACCTACAAATTAAATTTACCGATTATCCGAACTTGATATAAAATCATCCGTTAAGGTAGGAAAAAGAGATTATTTAAGAAAAAATAAATGATGAATATTATGCAATTAGATGTAAGACAAACAATAATTATCGCTATTTTCGTCTTGTATCTTGGTAAGTATTTAACTAAAAAAGTAGAGTTTTTACAAAATTTTAATATTCCTGATGCGGTTTCTGGTGGGGTTTTAGCCTCATTTTTTTTTGGTATTTTATATACTATTTTTCAGTTTCAAGTAGAGTTTAGTTTAAATATTCGAGATGCGTTATTAATTATCTTTTTTACCACGATCGGACTTTCTTCTAAGTTAAAAACATTATTACAAGGGGGTAAACCTTTATTAATACTCTTGAGCATTGCGGTAAGTTATCTGTTTGTGCAGAATTTAACGGGGATAGCGGTGGCTTCTATTATGGGTTTAGATAAACGTGTGGGGGTGATTTCTGGCTCTGTTTCTTTGAGTGGTGGCCATGGTACAGCGATTGCATGGGCTTCTATTTTTCGTGAAAGTTATGGTATTGAAAATGCTTTAGAAATAGGGATTGCGAGTGCGACTTTTGGCTTAGTTTTAGGGGGATTGATAGGTGGTCCTGTCGCTCAATTGTTGATTAAGAAAAATAATCTAAAAGTTAATAATACTCAGGAAAATCTGACTATCAGTGTTAAACGAGGACAGGAACATATAAAAATTGATTATGATACTATGTTACATACTTTATTAGTGCTAGGTATTACGATCGGACTGGGATTACAACTTAATTATTTTGTGGGGTTGCTTGGTTTAAGATTACCGAATTTTGTGGCTTGTTTATTGGCTGGAATTATTCTTACTAATACTATACCTTTAATTTTTAAACGATTCCCTTGGCCTACGGATACACCTTCTTTGGCGTTAATTTCTGATGTGAGTTTGGGGTTATTTTTAGCAATGTCGTTAATGAGTTTACAACTTTGGACTTTGACGGAAATTGGAATTTCGATCGTAATCTTATTGGTAGCTCAGTTTTTGATGAGTATAATCTACAGTATTTTGATTGTTTTTCCTATTATGGGTAAAAATTATAATGCGGCGGTGATCACGTCTGGTTATTTGGGGTTGAGTTTAGGGGCAACTCCCACGGCTATGGCTAATATGACGGCGGTAACAGAAAAATTTGGAGCTTCTACTCAAGCGTTTATTATTGTGCCATTAGTGGGAGCGTTTTTTATTGATATTGCCAATGCTTTTGTCATTCAAAGATTTTTAAATTTATTGTCCTGAAAAATGATGATTTTAATCAGGGATCATTAAAAACTAAACTAAAATTTATAAAAAGAGTATTTGAATTGATTTAATTTTTATTAGGTATGCTCAAAAAGTCGAATTTAGTCAAATCTTGTAATTCTTAAGACTAAAATAATAGCGTGGTGGGCAATGCCCACCATACCTGTTAACATAAGTTCACAAACTACAAAAAAATATTAACATTTTCAATTTGTGAGATATGATTTGATAATAAATAGAGAAACTTTATCAGAATATTCTCAGTCTAAAGTTGTATTAGAGTTAATGGTCAATTTTGGTTATGTTAAAACAAATCAATGGAAAATATATTTTTATTTGTAATTGTCTAATTATTTATGTGATTGTTGGTTTTTTTGCTTCTTTAATGGCTGACTCCCATAGGACTTTTATAACTAGTTCTCAATCTGATAATGCTGATCAATTTTCCCGTTTAATTTCTCTTACTGTAGCTCATCAAGTGAAAGAAAATTTATATAAATAAGTATTAGATTTTATTGAAAAAATTTTGATGTTTTATTTCGATCGACAGTTAAAAGAAGGTAACTATATTGAGTTAGATATTTATGATTCTACTTGGTTATATGGAGCAACGATTTTTACAACTTTCAGAGTGTATAATAATTCTCTTTTTCATCCTTTAACTAACTGGGCTAGTCATCGTCACCGACTTAAAACCAGTATTGAAAAATTTGCTTGGGAAATGCCTGATTGGCAACAAATAGAAGCAGAAGCAACTATTTTATTAGAGCATTTTCCTGTATTAAGAATTACCCTTTTTCCTGATGGCAAAGAGTTAATTATTGGGCGAAAATTACCTGCCAACTTACTTGAAAAACAAGCCTTTGGGGTTAAAGGTTTCGTTTTGATCGAACCAGAATTACAAAGAAGTTTACCCTTACATAAAACGGGCAATTATTTGAGTCCTTGGTTAGCCTTACAACAGGCACAAAAACAAGGTTATGATGAAGCAATTTTAACAGATTTAAACCATAATTGGTTAGAAACTAGCACGGGAAATTTATGGGGTTATAAAGATGGTATTTGGTTTACGCCTTCTTTAGAAACAGGAATTTTACCCGGTATTGCCCGAAAAACTATTCTCGAAAAAGCCGATTTTCCTATAGAAATTAATACTTGGTCTGAAGAATTTGTCCAACAATTAAGCTCTATCGTTTATAGTAATAGTGTGGTGGCAATATTACCTTTTAATACTATCAAAATAGGTGAAAAAATTATTAAATATAATATCCATCATCCCTGTTTAGAAATGCTCAGAAAAATTATAACTACTCCCGATTAAATAGCAGGGTTTTTTTTCAAAGTCGAGGTAAAATGGCTCTTCAGTCTTAAGTTTATGAGGGTTGAATATTATTCAATCCCTACAAATAAAAAAATCTGGCTCTCCTATTTAGTTACGATCGATTCTATGTATGCTTTTTGTTGAGTTTTATCCACATTAGTAATCGCCCAACGCAAAGGTTTACCTTCTTGATTTAATCTTTCCTCGATGTCTTTTTTTAATGTCAAAGGATTTTCAGTTAAATCGATTTCTGCCGTAATAAAATGAGTGGTCATAATAATTTCTTACAATAATTTTAACATTCCATTGTACAGCACTTCATTTTCAAAAGAATAAACTATCATAGAAAAATCATCAAATTTTTGAACTGATATGCCGTACGAAGAATTAAACTTTTCCAACACCAAACCAGTATTATCATGGGCAAATCATGAGTTAGGTTTTGAAGAAACTCACATGGCAAAAAATGTGGCTTCTTTACCCTTTGTTTATAAACACGTTGCCCTGATGCCCGATGTACATTTAGGAAAAGGGGCGTTAGTTGGCTCAGTTATCGCTACAAAAGACGCTATAATTCCTGCTGCCGTCGGCGTTGACATTGGTTGTTTTACTGGAGATACGTTAATTCCTTTGGTTGACGGAAAATCTTATCCTATCGCAGAGTTAGCAGAAAAAGCTCGTCCTGTTTTTGTCTATTCTTGTACCCCTAGTGGTAAAGTAGTGGCAACGGAAGCATTAGCCCGATTAACACGTCATCAAGCACCTTTAGTTAAGGTAATTCTTGATAATGGGGAAGAAATTAAATGTACTCCTGATCACTTATTTATGACTCGCAATGGTGAATATCAAGAAGCTCAAAATTTATTACCTGATACTTCTTTAATGCCTTTTTATTCTAAGCTCGATCGAGATGGTTATACTTTAATTCAACAAAATTATTCAGGTAGATGGCAAAAAGCTAATTCGATAAACCAATCTCAAACTCTTGACTTTGATGAATACGTCAGTTTCGATCATAAAAATAACTACTGCTATAATCATAAAGTTGTTGCTGTTATACCTTTAAATGAAACCCAAGATGTTTATTGTTTAAGTGTTCCCGAGTATCATAATTTTGCTCTAAAAGCAGGGGTTTTTGTTCATAATTGCGGTATGTCTGCAATTAAATTGCCCTTTAATGCTAATCAATTAGAAGGGAAATTGAAAAAAATCCGTTTAGATATTGAGGCGAATATTCCCGTTGGTTTTAACGAAAACAAAGATGCTGAAACTAAAATAACTAACTGGCAAGGTTGGCAAGGTTTTAAAGATTTACATTCAGGGGTGCAAAGGCTAGAAAGCAAAGCCATTAAGCAACTCGGCTCATTAGGGGGGGGTAATCACTTTATTGAATTGTGCTTAGATACAGAAAATCAGGTGTGGTTAATGTTACATTCAGGCTCTCGTCATATTGGCAATCAATTAGCAGAATGCCATATCAAAACAGGGAAACAATTAGCGAAATTAGCCAATATTAGACTACCTGATCCTGATTTAGCCTATTTTATCGCAGGAACACCCGAATTTGAGGCTTATTGGCGAGATTTGCAATGGGCGCAGAATTATGCTCGTTTTAATCGAGATGTGATGATGAGTCGTTTTAAAGCTATTGTGGAGAAACATCTTAACGGTGGTAAAGTAACTAAACCCTTGCTAACGGTTAATTGTCATCATAATTACGCCGAAAAAGAGCATCATTTTGGGGAGGATGTTTATGTTACTCGTAAAGGTGCGGTAAGGGCAACCGAAGAAGATTATGGTATCATACCGGGTTCAATGGGGGCAAAATCCTTTATTGTTAAGGGTAAGGGTAATCATGATAGCTTTTGCAGTTGTTTTGCTGGAAATACCCAGATTTTAACGGAATATGGCTTGATGTCGATCGAATCTGTTTATAATTCAGACTCACCAATTAAATTAGTTAGCTATAACGAAAAATTACAAAAATTTGAATTAAAAGAAATTTTAGAGCAAAGTTGTCGCTCTGAGATGGTTAATCAATACTCTTTTTCGCAAACAAGAAGACGGTTAAATAATAATATTGTTTGTACTGCAAATCATCCTTTTGCTACTTATGAAAAAGGCGAAATTACCTATCAACCCATAGAAGAAATTTTCAACAATCAAGGAGGAGTAATAATTCCCTCTCAAATTAGTTTCCGATCGAATTTAAGTATAGAAGATTGTGACGCTAATTTATATTATTTATTAGGAGTAATTTTATCAGAAGAAAAGCCTTTAAGTGAATTAAATATTTCTGATGCAAAATTTATCAAAAAAGCAATTAAGATTAGAGAAAATTTACCGCAAATATTACTAACGAATCCTTACTTCTCTTTATATTTCTTAGCAGGATATTTAGATGGTAATGGTAGTATTAATCGAGATACAATTTCTATTAGTGTTGGTAAAATTTCGATGTTTAATCCTCTTATTTGTGCTTTATTATCTTTAGGAATTGCCTATAAAGTCTATAATAATCGCAACAATTATGTGATAAAATTTCGAGATAATTTAGTGATAACAAAACTAGCTGATATTTGTCAAAGATTAGTAATTAATGAGCCTCCAAAAAGACTTTACGGAGATAAATTACTCTTAGCAAAATCTTTAACAGGCGGTAAAATATATCACCCTAAATTAAATGACTATGGCAAAAACGACAAAATGTTGAATATTGAGAAATTATGCCATGAATCCCTTAATTCTACTCTCGCCATGAATCGAGTGGTTAAGAGTGAATCTTTATCGGAAATTGCTGTCTATAACTTTACTGTTGCTGATAATCATAACTACATCATATTTACGGATTATTATACCCCTATTTTAGTCCACAATTGTAGTCACGGTGCAGGGCGTAAGATGTCTCGCACTCAAGCTAAGAAACGCTTTGATGTCCATGATTTAGTCATGCAAACGGAGGGTATCGAATGCCGTAAGGATTCTGGTGTTGTCGATGAAATTCCGAGTGCTTATAAGTCGATCGAAGAGGTAATGAATCAACAGACTGATTTGGTTGAAGTAGTAGCAACTCTTAAGCAAGTGGTTTGCGTTAAAGGATAATAAAGAATCTCAATCACATAATTATTGGGAAGGTGGCTAAGTCTTTATTTTGTTGGATTTTGCTCTAATGAATTGTACTAAATATAGCCTCACCAATAAAAATGATCATCATTTAATTTAATCTTTAATTGCTAATTTCTCATTGCTTAAATAGTCATTTCTCACAGATAATAAAGAAAATGAGAGCATTCTATATATAAAATTAATATGAGTAAAGGAACGTTATTTGACAAAGTCTGGGATTTGCACACCGTTGGTACTTTACCATCAGGACAAACTCAATTATTTATCGGGCTACATTTGATTCACGAAGTAACTAGCCCCCAAGCATTTGCTATGATTAGAGAACGTAATCTTAAAGTACTTTTCCCCGATCGAACCGTTGCTACAGTAGATCACATTGTACCCACAGAAAATCAAGCTCGTCCATTTGCCGACACTTTAGCGGAAGAGATGATTCAAGCCTTAGAAAACAACACCAAAGAAAACGGTATCCGATTCTATAACACTAACTCTGGTAATCAAGGTATTGTCCATGTAATTGCACCTGAACAGGGCTTAACTCAACCGGGTATGACGATCGCCTGTGGTGATTCCCATACTTCAACTCATGGGGCGTTCGGTGCGATCGCCTTTGGGATCGGTACATCTCAGGTGAGAGACGTGTTAGCCTCTCAAACCTTGTCCCTAACTAAGCTAAAAGTGCGTAAAATCGAGGTAAATGGAGCATTACCTACGGGGGTATATGCCAAAGACGTTATTCTTCATATTATCCGTAAATTAGGGGTAAATGGCGGTGTAGGTTACGCCTACGAATACGCTGGTACAACCTTTGAAAAGATGAACATGGAAGAGCGCATGACTGTTTGTAATATGTCGATCGAAGGTGGCGCTCGTTGTGGTTATATTAATCCCGATAAAGTTACCTATGATTATCTCAAAGGTAGAGATTTTGCCCCGAAAAATTGGGAAGAAGCCATTACATGGTGGGAAAGTATCCGCAGTGATGCCGATGCTGAATATGATGATATTGTCACCTTCAATGCCAGTGATATTGAACCTACTGTGACATGGGGAATTACTCCAGGGCAAGGTATTGGGATTAATGAATCTTTACCGATTCCTGAAACCTTACCAGAAAACGACAAAGAAATTGCGATCGAAGCCTTTAAATATATGCAACTACAACCGGGGCAACCCATTAAAGGTACACCCATTGATGTTTGTTTCATCGGTAGCTGTACCAATGGCAGAATCAGCGATTTAAGGGAAGCAGCCAAAATAGCCCAAGGGCATAAAGTAGCTAACAATGTGAAAGCCTTTGTCGTACCCGGTTCTGAAAGAGTAAAACAAGAAGCCGAAGCAGAAGGATTACACCAAATCTTCTTAAATGCAGGTTTTGAATGGCGCGAACCCGGTTGCTCCATGTGTTTAGCCATGAATCCCGACAGGTTACAAGGAAATCAAATTAGTGCATCCTCCTCTAATCGTAACTTTAAAGGTCGTCAAGGATCAGCCCAAGGGCGCACATTACTAATGAGTCCAGCTATGGTTGTCGCCGCCGCCATTAATGGTAAAGTCTCCGATGTCAGGGAATTGTAAGAAATTTCTTCAATAATTATCTTTGATTTTTTCGTTCGTATTAAGGGCTTTTGCCCTTGTATCATTAAATATAATCAAATAGCTTTTATTTAATAACAAGTACCATAACTATAAAAAAGTTTTCCCTTTTGCCTACTCCATCAATACCTTTTATTTCTCAGCCAAGTAAAATATGAATTTATCAAAAATCTTTACTCTGACTTTAGCTTGTATTATCTCGTTTCTTACCTTGATTCCCAATGCTCAAGCCCTTGATTATACCAAGAGAGACTTATTTGAAGCAGATTTTTCTGGACAAAATTTAAGCGGTTCAACCTTTAATAAAGCAAACTTACGCAGTAGTAATTTGAGTAATGCTAACTTACAAAAAGTGAGTTTTTTCGGTGCTAATATGGACTCAGCAAATCTTGAAGGTGCCGATTTAAGAAATGCAGTGTTAGACTCAGCCCGACTTACCAACGCCAATCTTCATAACGCTATTCTCGAAGGAGCTTTTGCTACTAATACCAAATTTGAAAAAGCCAATATCGAAGGGGCTGATTTCACCGATGTCATTTTGCGTCCTGACATAGAAGCAATCTTGTGTCAAAACGCTACTGGTACTAATCCTACCACCCTAAGAAATACTCATGATACACTATATTGTGAATAGGTAAGTAGTTGCTATTTCAAAAATGTTTTGATCATAGTTCGCTCGAAATAGGAAATATTGCCAAACACAAATATTAAAAGAGTAGGTTGGGTTAGCCATAGCGTAACCCAACAAAACCCTCCTTAAACTGATAACAAATTAAATTTCTTCAAAGGCTTATCTTTAATAGGATTGAGGCAAATCAAATTATCTCTTTTTAAAAAAAGTTGGGCAAAAAAGTTGCAAAAATTTAGAAGGTAAGTTATATTAGTAAATGTGCGATTGAGGGCAAACGCCTCGTCTAACACCACGAACCTAGACAATTCAATAGTTTAAAAGCCATTTTCAAGTATAACAT
>NZ_JBLZFY010000141.1:0-8625 GCF_050753365.1 Geminocystis sp. CENA526 | reverse complement strand
ACCTGAGGGAACTATAAAATGATGAAGATAAGAGGGTAGAGAGGGGGAGGAGGGGGAAGAGGGGGGAAGAGGGGGAAGAAAATGCTGTAAAATCTTCATTAAATTTAGTACATAACTATAAAAAATCAATTTACTTATTACTTCATCTCAACCAAAAATTTAAGAATGAAACAGCCCCGCCTCTTAGGCAGGGTAGTTTAGTGAATTATACAGCTACAGCTTTTTTGACAGTTGCACTTAATTCACCTTTGGCATATTTAGCCGCAAAATCATCGAGACTTACTTGTTTGATTTTACTTGCATTTCCAGCAGTCCAGAATTGCTGATAACGCTCTAAACAAACTTGTTTCATGTATTTGATAGAGGGTTTTAAGAAGTGACGAGGATCGAAGTTAGAAGGATCTTTCATCGCTGCTTCACGGATTGCCGCAGTAATCGCTAAACGGTTGTCAGTGTCGATATTTACTTTACGAACACCGCTCTTGATACCTTTTTGGATTTCTTCGACAGGTACACCGTAGGTTTCAGGAATATTTCCACCATATTGGTTGATCATGTCTAACCATTCTTGAGGTACAGAAGAAGAACCGTGCATTACTAAGTGAGTATTAGGTAATTTAGCGTGGATTTCTTCAATACGGCTAATGGCTAAGATTTCACCAGTAGGTTTACGGGTAAATTTGTAAGCACCATGACTTGTACCAATAGCAACGGCTAAAGCATCAACTTGAGTACGTTCTACAAATTCTACGGCTTCATCAGGATCAGTTAAAAGCTGAGAATGATCTAATTTACCTTCAAAACCGTGTCCGTCTTCGGCTTCACCCATACCAGTTTCGAGAGAACCTAAACAGCCTAATTCACCTTCAACACTAGCACCGACAGCATGAGCAACTTCAACTACTTTTGCAGTAACATTTACGTTATATTCAAAAGTAGCAGGGGTTTTAGCGTCTTCTTGTAATGAACCATCCATCATAACGCTAGTAAAACCGTTACGGATAGCAGAATAACAAGTGGCGGGGCTATTACCATGATCTTGGTGCATAGCAATGGGAATATGAGGGTAAGTTTCAGTTGCCGCTAAAATAAGGTGACGGAGGAAGTTTTCTCCTGCATAGCTACGCGCACCACGGGAAGCCTGTAAAATAACAGGGCTATCGGTTTCGTGAGCGGCTTGCATAATGGAGAGAATTTGCTCTAAGTTATTAACGTTAAAAGCAGGAATACCATAACCATTTTCGGCAGCGTGATCTAACAATAGCCTCATGGGAACTAAAGCCATAAATGTCCTCCTTTATCTTTTGTTGATTTATTTTAAAATTTTCTTTGTTAAGAATCTTAACCTATTATGACTCAATCAGCAATTAGTAATTCTTTAATCCTTTTTTGTCATCTATTCTGTCTTGCTACTAGCATCTGTAGCGTCATCAGCGTAGCCGAAATATGCACCAACCGAGGAATAGAGAATGGGCAATAGAGTTTAGTTTTGAAGATTTTTAAGAATTAATTAATCAAAAATGCAAGTTCAATGCGTCTTAGCTGACTTACAATAATCAATATTATTTATTATAATGATCAAAAATATGACTATAAAAATTGTAAAAAATGATAAAAATAAATATACATCTCTTTTCATTAATTTAATCATCTTTTTTTTATTACTTCCTTTATCAGATTACATAAAACACGCTGATTTTTTGTTTCCTTTAAGTTTATTTTTAATAATTATTTTTGCTATAAAAACTTTAAATTTTCCTCAAAAAATTATTAAATTATTTTTTATATTAACCGCATTATCTTTCTTTACAAATCTATTAAATCTTTATGATCAAAGTGGTATATCAAGACTGTTAACTTTCGTCACTAATATTTTTGATATTATCTTTTTAACACTTTCTATTCTAAGTATTTATCATAAAATTAATTCAGAAACTAAAGTTAATAATGATGTGTTGCGAGGGGGAGTTTGTATTTATCTGATGTTAGGTATTATCTGGTATTTATTTTATACAATAATTTATTTTTTTGATATAAATGCTTTTCATTTTCCAGATTACAGAAGTTCATCTGAGAATATTAATTTATTTTATTTTAGCTTTGTTACCCTAACAACTGTCGGTTATGGTGATATAACTCCTGTTAATAATTTTGCTATGATTTTTAGCAATTTAGAAGGATTATTTGGACAACTTTTTCCTGCTATTTCGATCGCAACTTTAGTCAGTTTATATAAAAAATAAGGCAACAGTAATTGTGATAAATAAAAAGATTTATTATTAGATACAGAGTTTAATATTTATCTCTTTTGATACATGATTTTGTCAACTAATTACAATTCTTATCATAATATTTTTTGACAAATAATAACACTAATAATATAATGTTATAAATTATTAACTATTAAAACTATTCATTATTTTAGGAGGCTCGATTTTTTTCAAGTACCTGAAATTTTTGGAGATATAAAATATACTTTTATGAACTGGAAACGATCGATCTTAGCCATTTTAACTATACTGTCCATGTATAGTGTGTTTTTTGCCCTTAGCCATAGTTTAGGTGAACCACAAGTTCAAGCACAATTAGAATTATATCAAACAAACTTGATTCTCAATGCTTCTTCATGGAATCCCCAACAGGAAAATATTAGCAATATTAGTCAGAATTTAATCGGACAAAATCCTCTCTCTGTGGCACAATTTAGTTATGAAAAAGCCTTAAATTTAACTTCAGACTCTCTCAATAAATTAGCAGAAAATGAAGGTTCGATCGTAACTGAAACTCCTCGACAACAATTAAAACAAAATATCGCTAAAAACCAAGAAGTTATTGAGGACTTAAATTTAAAATTAGCTATTATAACGGCTGAAGAAAATAATCTCAATTTAGCTAATACTTATTTAAGTAAAATATCGGATCAAAATCTTATTAATACTTTAAATAGTATTTGGATAAAAAGAGAAGATATAGATTCTAATGCAGAGAAAATAATTAATAATAGATTAGAGGGATGGTTTCAATTAAAAACTTTAGAGCGTTTATATGATGTAGAAAATAATCAAGTTAAGTTAGAAAATATTTTAGATGAACAACAAATATTAGCTCAAAAAGCTATTACAACATTGTTTGCATTGAGTTTAATTCCAGTATTTGGAGGAGTAATTGGCTTTGGAATCTTAGTATTTTTACTAACTCAATTACTGCTAAAAAAACAAGACTCGATTTTAGCTATTAATTATAATAAAACGTGGGAATCTCCTTGGAATTGGGAAACTATTTGGCAAGTTTTCATAGTCGGTTTTTTCTTCCTTTCTCAAGTATTATTACCGATAATTTTCGGTGTCAGTGGTTTTAATCCAGCAGTGTTAGACATCAAGGGAAAAGCCTTATACGTTTTATGCAGTTACTTTTTGATGGCAGGAGGAGGATTATTGGTGTTATACCTGAGTTTAAAACCCTTCTTTCCTTTACCCGAAGATTGGTTTAAATTAAGTAACAAAAATTGGTATTGGTGGGGAATCGGTGGCTATTTGGTGGCAATTCCTTTAGTGTTTTTGGTTTCCATCATCAATCAATTAATCTGGCAAGGTAGAGGAGGAAGTAACCCTTTATTACTTTTAGCTTTGGAATCTCAAGATAAATTTGCTTTAATTATCTTTTTCGTCACCGCTTCCATTGCGGCACCAATCTTTGAGGAAATCATGTTTCGAGGCTTTTTGTTACCCTCTCTCACCCGTTACTTTCCTGTTTGGGGTTCGATCGTACTGAGTGCTGTAATTTTTGCGGTTGCTCATTTAAGTTTAGCAGAAACCATACCCTTGGCAATTTTAGGCATTATTTTAGGTATAGTTTACACTCGATCGAGAAGTTTATTAGCTTCTATCACTGTTCATAGTTTATGGAATAGTGGCACATTATTCAGTCTTTTTTTGCTAGGCAGTAGTTAACTAAATGTCGAAAGAAGTCCCAAGCCTAGTTTTCCACAAAAATATTATTAAACAGGCGTTGGGATGAATTTCGACCAAAATATAGAAATGTTTTGTTTGATACGCTAAAATCAATAAAATAAGAATTCATGCAGGACTGGCGGAATTGGCAGACGCGCTAGATTCAGGTTCTAGTGTCCGCAAGGACTTCCGGGTTCAAGTCCCGGGTTCTGCATTAAAAATATAACTTTATTTATCTAGTCTTCTAGTCTTCTCCTCATCACAATACTTTTTCAGCACCCCCTAAATATTAACCTTTATGAATTTACTTTACAAAACTTATTATTTCTAATGATAATGAATTGTCGATTATTAAAGGTTCATGGTTATATATAAACAAATTAAAAAGTTTTAATAAAGAGTCTTAATTTGGTAAAGTAGATCACGATAAATCTAACTATACTTATTCTCCATCCTAATCAATAGCAGGAAGACTTATGTAGGGATAAGTACAACTTAAGATTAAAAATTTAAAGAAAATTAACAAACAAAGAGAGGTTAAATTATGAGGTTTCGCAACCTATTAGTCGCTTTCCTGATCGTCTGTTTAGGGTTTTTAGGCGCTTGTAGTAGTGATACTGCGCAGGCTTACGATCCTAAATCTATCACCTATGATGAAATTCTTAATACAGGATTGGCTAACAAATGTCCAGAAATTTCTGACTTTACTCGTGGTACTATTAATATTTCTCCTGAGCAACCCTTATCGATCGTGGATATGTGTTTAGAACCACAGGAATACTTTGTTAAAGAAGAACCTACTAATAAAAGACAAAAAGCTGAGTATATTCAAGGTAAAATCTTAACCAGAGATACCACCAGTTTAGAACAAATCAGAGGTACTTTGACTGCTGATGAGAACGGTGTTTTAACTTTAACAGAACTAGATGGTATTGACTTCCAAATTGCTACAATTTTATTACCCGGTGGTGAGCAAGTACCTTTCTTCTTTACCATCAAAAAATTAGTAGCTACTACTGAAGGTGGTTTTACCTCTGTAAATACTTCGGCGGATTTTGTGGGCAAATTTAAAGTCCCATCTTATCGTGGAGCTTCTTTCTTAGATCCTAAAGGACGTGGTTTAACCAGTGGTTATGATAATGCTGTGGCTTTACCGGCGGGTGCTGATAAAACAGAATATACTCGTAATAACATCAAAAATGCTGATTCTTACCAAGGAGAAATCTCTTTACAAATTACTAAAGTAGATCAGGATACTGGGGAAATTTCTGGAGTATTTGAAAGTGAGCAACCTTCTTCTACAGATTTAGGAGCTGAAGATCCTGAAGAAGTTAAAATTCGTGGTGTATTCTATGCCCGTTTACAACCTCAAGTTTAATTAATAGTTTCTTCGTTCGATCACCAAGTGGCTCGATCGAAATCTTTGGTAAAGGTAGGGAAGTCTGAGTCGGATACTTCTGAAAATGATGAAGACTAGACAAGTGGACAAGTGGACAAATTACCAATAGTTGTCTATTTTTCAATACAATTTAGCCTAAAACCGACAACCTACCCTTATCAAAGATTCTTGCATTAAACTCAAGATATAGTGTATAGTTTGTTACTAATAATCGATAATTGATCATTTTCCATTCCTAATTCCTAACTGTAAAGATGTCCCTACTTGATTGGTTTGATAATTTAAGAAAGTCTGAACCTGAAATAAAACCGCAACAAGAAAGAGAAATTGCCGATGGCTTATGGACAAAATGTCCTGAATGTGGAGTTTTAGCTTATACCAAAGATTTACAGGCTAATAACATGGTTTGTTTTGATTGTGGTTATCACATGAGAATTTTTAGTGATGAAAGGATTGAACAATTAATCGATGCTAAAACATGGCAACCTTTAAATCATCATCTTAAACCCACTGATCCCCTTAATTTTCACGATCGAAAAAGTTATAGCGATCGACTTAAAGAATTACAAAATAAAGTTCCCTTAACCGATGCAGTACAAACGGGAACAGGATTAATAGACGGCTTACCCATTGCCTTGGGGGTAATGGATTTTCGTTTTATGGGGGGTAGTATGGGTTCGGTGGTAGGAGAAAGACTAACTCGTTTAATTGAATACGCTACCGCTAACGCCTTTCCTGTGGTGATTGTTTGTGCTTCTGGAGGTGCAAGAATGCAGGAAGGAATGTTGAGTTTAATGCAGATGGCGAAGATTTCTGGTGCATTACAGAGACATAAAGAGAAGAAATTATTATATATTCCCGTGTTAACTCATCCCACAACAGGGGGAGTTACTGCCAGTTTTGCGATGTTAGGAGATTTGATTTTAGCTGAACCGGGGGCAACTATTGGTTTTGCAGGAAGAAGGGTTATTGAGCAAACCTTGAGGGAAAAGTTACCTGATGATTTTCAAACTTCTGAATACTTAGTTAAACACGGTTTTGTAGATTCGATCGTACCTCGTACCCAATTAAAGAAAACTCTGGCTAATTTAATCAGTTTACATCAACCATTTTTTTCGATCGAAGGGCATAATTAGAAGTTGTTTTAGATGCGTCTTAGCTTAAAAAGGTTGGTTATATAAGAGTTTTATTGATTTTAGTATTGCTATAGGTAATTGGACAAAATTAATTTCAGAAGGCAATGAGCTTAATTGTCCATTTTTCCATATTCTTACAATAAGAAACACTGTAAATAATTTTGTCTATCTACTTAATGGATTTCTGATTGCTATACTGTAGAAGAGCCGATAAAATTTACTATTATGATGGTTATTCTCTATCATTTTACATTCTATTTTGTGCCATTTGGGAGGCATTTTGACTAATTTCTTCAGCTAAATTAAATAATTCTCTCCCCGTATGTAAATAATATTCATCATAAGTTTGACTGAATCTTTCTAATTCTTCAATACCATCAATAATATGATTTAATCCATAGTAAAGATTGGCGGCAATTCCTGCATAAAGACTAGGATTTGGTTGGGATGTTAAAATATTTCTCGCCTTTTCTAATTGATAACGACAGTTATCTAAATAATTAGTAAATACTAACATTAATCGATCATCAAATAAATCTGCGGATAATTCCTCTATCTGATAATCCAGTGGATAAATGATTTTATTAATCAGATTAAATACGGGCAAATAAACTTCTTTTAACCAACGAAATTGCGAAGATTCATCTTCTTTTTGTTGCTTTCTATTATGGTGATAGTAGCTGGTGGCATGATGAGTATTATTCTGTCTATTTTCAACAGATTTAACTAATTTTTGTCTTAATTTTTGATCATAAATTTGACGATTTTTTTCGTCACTAAGTACCTCATAAGCGGCGTTTAATTTGATGATTCGATCGTGATTAGCGTTTTTATGTTGACTGTCGGGGTGAAATTCCTTGACTAATTTTCGATAAGCCTGTTTAATTTCGATCGAACTAGCATTACTTTTTATTTGTAAAATCTCGTAATAATTCATAGGGTTAAGCCTTTTAATTTGTAGGTTGGGTTAGCGAAAGCGTAACCCAAAAAAAATCGTATCTAATTTATTTATAACTGTCTTAAACTAAATCTTGAAATAAAACTGTACTTAAATAACGCTCTCCAAAACTAGGCTGAATCATCACAATCAGCTTACCTTCATTTTCCTTCCTTTTAGCTAATTTTATCGCTCCTGCTAACGCCGCACCACTGGAAATCCCCGATAAAAGTCCTTCTTCCCGTGCTAGTTTTCTACCATACTCGATGGCTTCTTCATCGGTAATAGTAATAATTTCATCGATTAATTCTGTGCGTAATACGTCAGGAACGAAACCTGCTCCAATACCTTGTATTTTATGAGGACCGGGTTTTCCTCCTGATAATACACTGCTATTTTGTGGTTCGATCGCAACGGCACGGAAAGAGGATTTACGAGCTTTAATTACTTCTGCAATACCTGTAATTGTGCCTCCTGTGCCGACTCCAGACACTAAAAAGTCGATTTTTCCTTCAGTGTCTTCCCAAATTTCTTCGGCGGTAGTCTGATGGTGAATTTGAGGATTGGCAGGATTTTGAAATTGTTGCAACATATAAGCATTCGGCATAGTATCAGCGATTTCTTGGGCTTTTTGGATACAACCTTTCATCCCCTCACTACCGGGGGTTAACTCTAATTTTGCCCCATAGGCGCGTAACATTGCCCTTCTTTCTAAACTCATGGTTTCGGGCATGGTTAAGATTAACTCATAACCTTTCGCCGCCGCCGCCATAGCTAAAGCAATACCCGTATTACCAGAGGTAGGCTCAACTAAAATGGTTTTTCCTGCTTCGATTAATCCTTCTTTTTCGGCGGCATTAATCATATTAACGCCAATACGATCTTTTACGGAAGCAGCAGGATTCATACTTTCTAATTTGACAATAATTTCTGCTACACATCCTTCACTCTGGGGAATGCGATTAAGTTTGACTAAGGGGGTTTTTCCTACTAATTCGGTAATATTATTGGCAATTTTCATTTTTATCTATCTTATTATCGTTGTATATTCTGTATTTTACTGATTTTTGGTCGATCGAAAAAATTTAGCTTAAACGGCGAGAAGCCCCACACTTTGTTTTCGAGTAAAAAAAATAATTAAAACAAGTGTGGGATGAATCGCCAGTGACGTGATAAAATAACTATAGGTTAACCACCTCAACC
>NZ_JBLZFY010000140.1:0-8652 GCF_050753365.1 Geminocystis sp. CENA526 | reverse complement strand
TGTAAGGATTTGAGCAAGATAATAATTTGCTGTAAATGTTGATAAGTTTCCAATGGTGGTTCATCACTCCAAAACTCTCCTTGAGGATATATTATCTCATGGTTCAGGTCAAGTTGATTTTCTGTAACAGGAGTTAAAGTTAGAGAAGATGTCATAATTTACATTATTGGTAAATTTTTTTCTATCATAACTTTTATTATAAGAGAACTGTTCGATCGAGTTGATCAAGTAGATTACCCTATACTGATAAAATTATGGATGACGGATAACATTCTCATCGTTATAAATAAAAATGATTAAATCTATATTATCAAAAATTCTCGTGTTAGTTTTAGTTGTTACGATTAGTTTTGTCGGTTATATAGATACCGCTTCTGCTAATTTAACAGGAAAATATACTGAAGATACCTTAACTGTATTGGAAACCTTAACCACTGCGATCGAACTTCCTGAAGATACAGACATGGAAACAAAAAAAAATATTCAAAAGGAAGCACGACAACAAATTAATGATTATATCTCTCGCTATCGTAAAAATAGTAACTATAGTGGTTTAAAATCTTTTACTACCATGCAAACCGCCGTTAATTCTTTAGCTGGTTATTATACTTCCTACGGTAGTCGCCCCTTACCTGAGAAACTGAAAAGCCGTTTAAATCAGGAGTTTAAACAAGTAGAATTTGCCCTCAAAAAAGGCTATTAACCAATTAACAATTAACAATTAACAATTAAATTATTTTAAGTTTAGAAATTGATCATCTATATTTAGTAAAGATATTCTCTTAAATAAATTTTTATTATTATCACATAAATAGGGAGGAAAAATATTTGTCTAATCAAGTAAATGTTGCTATTTTAGGGGCAACGGGGGCTGTAGGTACAGAAATTATTGATTTATTAATTGAACGCAATTTTCCCATTAATGAGTTAAAATTATTATCATCCCCTCGATCGGCTGGACAAAAAATCGCTTTTAAAGATGAGTTAATTGAGGTTCAAGCCGTTGATGAAAATTCCTTTAAAAATGTCGATATTGTCTTAGCTTCCGCAGGAGGCTCAACTTCTAAAGCATGGGCAGATTCGATCGTATCATCAGGGGCAGTTATGATTGACAACTCCAGTGCTTTTCGCATGAGAGATGATGTTCCCCTGGTTGTACCCGAAATCAATCCTGAAGATGCTAAAAACCATCAAGGAATCATTGCTAACCCCAATTGCACAACTATTTTAATGGGAGTGGCTATCTATCCATTACATCAAATTCAACCCATTAAAAGAATTATAGTTTCTACTTATCAATCCGCTAGTGGTGCAGGGGCAAGGGCGATGGAAGAAGTGAAAATTCAAAGCCAAGCTATCCTTAAAGGCGAAAATCCCATTGCCGAAATACTACCTTATCCTTTAGCCTTCAACCTCTTTCCTCACAACTCCCCTATGATGGATAACCATTACTGCGAAGAGGAAATGAAGATGGTTAACGAGACTCGCAAGATTTTTGGTGACGATAGTTTGCGTATTAGTGCCACTTGCGTAAGAGTACCAGTGTTAAGGGCTCATTCGGAGGCGATTAATTTGGAATTTGAGCAACCTTTTTCTGTGGATAAAGCTAGAGAAATTATTAGTCAATCTTCGGGGGTTAAATTAGTAGAAAATTGGGATAAAAATTATTTTCCTATGCCCATAGATGCCACTGGAAAAGATGATGTTTTAGTAGGTAGAATTAGACAAGATATTTCCTCTGAAAATTCGATCGAACTGTGGTTATGTGGTGATCAAATTCGCAAGGGTGCTGCCTTAAATGCTGTACAAATAGCAGAGTTATTAATTGCCAAAAATTGGCTTAAATAAAAACCAAAATATTTCCTTCCCATGCTCGATTTATTAAACTTTGAATTTATGCAAAATGCCATCATGGCAGGTGTTTTAGTTAGCATCGCCTGTGGCGTGATTGGTACTTTTGTGGTAGTCAATCGCATCGTTTTTATTAGCGGTGGTATTGCCCATGCCGCCTATGGTGGTATCGGTTTAGGTTATTTTTTTGGCTTTAATCCTTTCATTGGCGCTATCCTCTTTGCTGTATTATCAGGTTTAGGCATGGGAATAGTCGAAAAAAAAACTAAGGAACGTTCTGATACTATTATAGGCACAATGTGGGCGATCGGAATGGGTATAGGTATTATTTTGATTGACTTAACTCAGGGTTATAAAGCCAATTTGATGAGTTATTTATTCGGTAGTATTCTCGCCGTGCCAAGACAAGATTTATGGATTATGCTGATTTTAGACATCATTATTGTCCTGATGGTATGTCTATTGTATAAAGAATTATTAGCTATATCTTTTGATCCGATTTTTGCTACTACTCGCAATATCCCAGTTAATACTATATATCTTTTATTGATCGGTTCGATCGCGCTTACTATTGTCATGGTGATGCAAGTGGTAGGATTAATCATGGTAATCGCCTTATTAACCATTCCTCCCGCCGTAGCGAATCAATTTGTGGGAGAAATCAAACAAATGATGATATTGAGTAGCATTTTAGGAATAATCTTTATCTTAATCGGTTTATGGCTCTCCTATAGTTTTAATTTAACTTCGGGAGCAACTATTATTGTCGTATCAGGGTTAACTTATTTTCTGAGTTTAGCTTTTAAATATCTTTGGGGAATTAAGAATTAAAAATTAAGAATTAAGAATTAATTAAAAACCTAGCAATTTTTGTATTTCCTTCCTCCTTACCCTCTTATTTTAATCATTTTATTCCGATTTTATTAGGGGCGAATTTTAAGTACTGTTATAAATTATTAAATTTTCCTTACTAACCTCAGTAATTATTCACTACTATGAGTTATTTATTAGAAGTAGAAAACGTATATGCAGGATATATCCAAGATTTAAACATCTTACAGGGTATAAATTTTAAAATTGAAGCCCATGAGTTAGTTACCGTAATCGGACCTAATGGAGCTGGAAAGTCCACCCTAGCAAAGACAATTTTTGGTTTATTATCCCCAAATCAGGGCAAAATTATCTTTAAAGGGGAAAATATTGCAGGATTGAAACCCAATGAGATTGTTAAGCGAGGAATGTGTTATGTGCCTCAAATTGTTAATGTTTTTCCTAGTCTTACCATAGAGGAAAACTTGGAAATGGGTGCTTATACCTTATCAGGTTCAACTAAAAAGCAAAAAGAGCTAATATATACTATGTTTCCCAAATTGAAAGAAAGGGGAAAACAAAAAGCGGGTACATTGTCAGGTGGTGAAAGACAAATGTTAGCTATGGGTAGAGCTTTAATGTTAGATCCTGATTTGTTATTATTAGATGAACCATCGGCGGCACTTTCTCCTATATTGGTAAATAACATTTTTGAACAGATAAAGGCGATAAATGCTACGGGTAAGGCGATTGTTTTAGTAGAACAAAATGCTAAGAAAGCCTTAATGATGGCGCATCGTGGTTATGTGTTGGAAAGTGGTAGAGATGCTATTGAAGGAAAAGGAGAGGATTTACTCAATAATCCTCAAGTGGCTGAATTATATCTAGGTGTCAGTCATTAATTTTTTTATGAGTTAAAATGGGGTATTTAGGCTTAAAAAATATTCCTTATTACTCAAATTATAATATTTTAATCAATAAAAATTGATAGCCTATTCTCCTATATATTCTGAAGGTTTAATTTAATTAATAATTAGATAAAATAGAGGTGACTATCTATGAATCATATATTGACAGGCAATCGTAAAGAAATTTTTTTAATAATAGCTAAACATCCCCATATATCGATCGGAGATTTGTGTAAATTTAGTATTCTTAGAGATGGTGGTTTATATAGAATAAATCATCATTTAATGGGTTTAGAATCGGAAAAATTTATCGAAATTTCTGGTACTGCTAAACGAGGCGGTTATCAGTTTAAAATCTCTAGTGGTAAGGGGGAAAGGATGTTAAAAAAATTAAAAAAACTCAATAAAAATAGACGAAAATAAGAATTAAGAATTAGGAATTGATAATTTAAAAAAATATGATTGACTGACTATTATTAAAACTTTAATTTAAAAATATTTTTCCTCTAGTTAAAATTAATGCAAAGAAGACAATTTTTAACCAATGCTAGTATTAGTGCGGTAACGTCTGCTACCCTTGTTTCTTGTCAAAGTCAAAATAATTCTACCGTCACCGCTAATAGTTTACCAGAAATAAAATGGCGAATGGTGACAAGTTGGCCTAAGTCTCTGGATACTATTTTCGGTGGTGCTCAGAGTTTTTGCGATCGAATTAAGCAAATGAGTGGCAATAAATTTCAGATTACCCCCTACGCCGCAGGGGAAATTGTACCGGGGTTAGAAGTATTAGATACTGTGCAAAATGGTACGGTAGAATGTGGACACACAGCTAGTTACTATTATATTGGCAAAAATTCTGCCCTTGTATTTGGTACAGGTGTACCCTTTGGCTTAACCGCAGGGCAACATAATGCGTGGTGGTATTATGGAGGAGGGTTAGAAGCTATGCAGAAGGTGTATAGTGATTTTAACATTATCAATTTTCCCGCAGGGAATACGGGAGCGCAGATGGGGGGATGGTTTAAAAAACAATTAAACTCTCTCGCTGACTTAAGAGGTTTAAAGATGCGTATTCCGGGGTTAGGGGGTGAAGTCATGGCAAAATTAGGGGTAAATGTGCAAGTATTGCCGGGGGGAGAGTTATTTCTGGCTCTTGACAGAGGTGCGATCGATGCGGCAGAATGGGTAGGCCCCTACGATGATGAAAAACTAGGTTTAAATAAAGCGGCACAATATTATTATTATCCCGGATGGTGGGAAGCAGGGCCAAGTTTGGAAGTTTTAATCAATAAATCCGCATGGGAAAAATTACCCCCAGAGTATCAGGCAATGGTGGAATGTGCGGCGAAGGAGGCAAATATTTCTATGTTGGCTAATTATGATTTTCTCAATCAAAAATCTTTAAAAAGTCTTGTGGATTCGGGTACAAAATTAATGGCTTTTCCTGATGATATTTTGACGGAAGCGAAAAAAATTTCCTTTGCTATTTATGAGGATAATAGTGCAAAAAATCCTGCTTTTAATGAAATATATCGATCGTGGTTAGAGTTTAGAAAAGGTATTTTACAATGGAATAAAATTAATGAGTTTAGCTTTGCTAATTTTTTAGCAAAAAGTGAGTAGTTATATCCTGTGAACTACCACACACCAAATCAAAGATTATGATGTAGGCTTCCTACCCAAAGAAATGCTTTAGGCAAGAGAGAATTTCAAAATTAATAGTTTATAAAAATTTAATTTTTATTTTAATGTAAGCATTATTTAATAAGAGTTATAGCATTTATTTTCTCCTAATTTATCATAACTATTGTAGAAGAGCCAAAAAATGTAAGTTAAATGCGTCTTAGCTTATCTCCTCGATCGTTAATTGGGGTAATTTACTTTTTAGATCATTTATTTAGCATAATAGAACTAGAAGAATCTTTAGCACCAGAGGAAAAATGACTATTGCCACAGAAAAGATGAGTTTTGAGGATTATCTTCAATACCATGATGAAACCGATCGAAATTATGAATTAGTTGATGGAGAATTAATTAGTATGAGCTTAGGTACAGGTAAACATGGTGCATTGGCTAAATTCTTAGAAAGAATTTTTGATGATGAAATTAGTAATAATAAACTTTCTTGGACTGCACAAAAATTTGCAGTGGGAGTTCGATCGCCCCGTGGCAGAAGATGGGATACTTCTCGCATTCCTGATGTAACAGTCTTACCCCTTGAACAATGGGAAAATTTAGCGAATAAAGAGGCGGTAATTGATTTTAATGAAACTCCCCCTATTTTAGTGGTAGAAGTGGTTAGTCCGTCCACCAGAAAAACAGATTATCGCAGTAAACGTACTGAATATGCCGTCTTAGAAATCTCTGAATATTGGATTGTTGATCCCGATGAAAAAATAGTTACTATTTGTACTTTAATGGATAGTTTTTATGATGCTAATATTTTTCAAGATGAAGAATTGATTATTTCGCCGACTTTTCCTAGTTTACAGTTAACACCCAAGCAAATTTTTGGCTAAAAATACAGGCAAGATTAGATATAAATACAGGCAAGATTAGATATAAATACAGGCAAGATGCCTGTTTTACGATCGATTATTAATGCAAGAAATGACGTACTCCAGTAAATACCATGACTAAGCCTAATTCATTGGCGGCTTTGATGGAATCCTCGTCACGAATTGATCCCCCCGGCTGAATAATTGCTGTAATACCAGCTTCCGAAGCCGTGCGTACTGAGTCATCAAAGGGGAAGAAAGCGTCACTAGCTAAAAACGCACCCTTAGCCTGTTCTCCTGCTTGTTCAAGGGCGATTTTGACCGAGCCTACACGGTTCATTTGTCCTGCACCTACCCCCAATGTAGCACGATTTTTGGAAATAACGATCGCATTAGATTTAACGTGTTTAACGATTTTCCACGCAAATAATAACTCTTGTAATTCGGTTTCGGTAGGTTGTTTTTCTGTCACCACTTGCCATGTGTCGGGAAGTTCGATCGAGGTATCATTATCTTGAATTAAAAATCCCCCTGCAATGGCTTTAATGTTATCCTGACTGCCTGAGTTTAAATCAGGTAAAAGCAAAACTCGAAGGTTAGATTTTTTTGCTAAAACGGCTTTAGCTTCTTCGGTAATATCTGGTGCAACTATACACTCTAAAAATATTTTACTCATGGCTTGAGCCGTAGGCACATCAATGGGTTGATTTAACGCTACGATGCCACCAAAAGCGGAGACAGAGTCAGCAGTATAAGCCTTTTGATACGCCTCAAAAAGTGTTTCTCCCACTGCTACACCGCAAGGATTGGTATGTTTAATAATCACCACCGCAGGTTCATTACTAGGAAATTCACAAACAATTCTGCGAGCGGCTTCTAAGTCAACTAAGTTGTTATAGCTTAATTCTTTACCTTGTAACTGATGTGCTGATGTCCAACCTTTTGCTTCGCTTCCGCTTTGATACCAACTTGCCTTTTGATGAGGGTTTTCACCATAACGCAGGGTAGCAATTTTTTTGCCTCCTATACCGTAATAATCCGCAGATTCGGGGTTAATTTGGGCAAAGTAACGACAGATAGCTTGATCATAATTCGCAGTCATAGCAAAGGCTTCCGCCGATCGAGCTTGACGAAATGCTAATGTAGTTTTACCTTGATTTGCTCTTAATTCAGCTAAATAATCATCATAACGGGCTGGATTAGTTAAAATAGTGACGTGAGCATAGTTTTTCGCACTAGCACGAACCATAGCGGGGCCGCCGATGTCTATTTGCTCGATGGCATCCTCTACGGTACAATTATCTTGGGCAATAGTTTTCTCAAAGGGATATAAGTTGACTGCAACTAAATCAAAAGGGCGAATTTCGTTAGTCTGTAAGTCTTGTTGATGAGATTCTAATTCTAATCTTGCTAAAATACCCCCATGAATACGAGGATGTAAGGTTTTGACTCTTCCCCCTAAAATTTCGGGTGAGCCTGTATAATCACTTACCTTAGTAACGGGAATACCAGCAGATTGTAAAGTTTTTGCTGTACCACCACTACTGATGATTTGAAAGTTAAATTCTTCTACTAATGTTTTGGCTAATTCTACAATGCCTGTTTTATCGGATACACTTAATAAGGCTAAACCTGTCATTATGGTTTCTCTCGTTCGATCGTGGTTAAACCTCATCATTATATCATGGGTGCGATCGCTAAGAGCGGCACTGCGTGATCGTAAATTATTTACCTTAATTAGACATAAAATTAATAACTGAAAATTGTATCTATTTATGCCTAATTGCTGATTCAACTTCCCTCAAATTAGGATAGTTCTGAAATTTTAAAGTCATAAAAAATTATGGATATTCTTAAGAACAGACATTTGAGGGTAAACAAGTTTTACACTAAGCTACACCTTGAAGAACAGGGATATATTCTTCTCTCATGGTAGTCATGTTTTGATGGACAAACGCTTCAGGAAAACCTCGATCGATTTCTCGCATGGTTGCCTGTTTTGCTTCGAGTGCAACTTGTAATACTTTCATAGCTTCTTTAGGTTGTCCTGCACCACAGAAAAATAAATCGGCGGCAAAATAACCATATTCGGGCCAAGTATGAATTGCAATGTGAGATTCCGCTAAAGTAACGGTAGCTGTTACCCCATGGGGACTAAATTGGTGTACACACATATCGATTAAGGTTGCTTTTCCCGCCTTAATAGCATCTAACAAACCTTGACGGATTCTTTCTGGATCGTTCAAAAGATCAGCCGGTGCTTGCCACGCATCTACCACTAAATGTGTACCCACTTTGTTCATTCTTGTCAACTCACTCCATATTGTGTTTGCTAATAGGGACAATTGATTTTAACAGATATTTTCG
Source organism: Geminocystis sp. CENA526 (assembly GCF_050753365.1). Lineage (NCBI taxonomy): Bacteria > Bacillati > Cyanobacteriota > Cyanophyceae > Chroococcales > Geminocystaceae > Geminocystis > Geminocystis sp. CENA526. Next base: position 218 of record NZ_JBLZFY010000140.1, on the reverse strand, counting down.
CCCTCTCATCCAAAACCTAGTATATGTTTTTGCGCCCGTTGTAATAATACTTGAGTGTTCATAATGGTAAGGTTAAGAAAAAGTAAAGACAAAAATCATCCAAACAATAATCATATACAATTAAACATCTTTTTGTCAAGTACTTCCTCAAAAATAACTAGGAAGTCGAATAAAATGATGAAGATAGGAGGGGGAGGAGAGGGAAGAGGGGGAAGAGG
>NZ_JBLZFY010000139.1:0-8657 GCF_050753365.1 Geminocystis sp. CENA526 | reverse complement strand
TTCCCTTTTCCCTTTTCCCTCTTCCCTATCTTCATCAAAAGACTTTTTCAGCAACCCCTAACTAGCTGTGTAATAAATTCCACATCTAACATTTTTCGTTCAATAAATTGAACTAATAAAATAGAATTTGACTTAGAAAAAGTCTAGTTTCCAAACAATAAATTAAAGGCAATATATCCCAGAAATTTTGTTTTTTTTCAAAGGTAAAAGTTTGAGTACACGATCGAACTAGGATTATAAACTATTTCTGCTTCTATCTCCCGTAAAATGCGATAATAAATACTAACCTCTTGGGAATTAACTGGAGTTAAATTGAGATTATTTGCTTGTTGTAAATATTTTTTTCTTACCGCAATATTTGCTATTTGATTATCATAAAAATTACTCCATTCAAAATTATTTTGATGCCAAAAATTAGTAATTATTTTTCTAAATTTATGATTATCTTTACCCTGACAAATTTCTCCTGCAACAATATTAATATTAGAATTATTAAAAGACTTAATTAAATTTTCTAACCAATGAGCATCAGGATAACAATTAGCATCAATAAAGACGATAATTTCACCTCGACAACTATCTAAAATATTCTGACAAATATCATTAGTAGCAAATTTTTGCACGTTTTTAATATTGTACTTTAGACAAATATTATTAACTTGTGAATAATTTTTTTTCAAAGAAAGATTATTGATAAATATAATCTCATATTGTCCTAAATTTTTGCCCTGATTAGTAATATTTTCAAACAATTTTTCAAGATATTTAGGACTATTATTTAAAGTAATAACGATCGAACAAAAACAAGGTGAATTTAGCAAAGTGAATTAATAATTTAATTAGTAGTGTTTGGTGTAGTTTGATTGTTAAGTACGGGAAGAAGTCTTCTTGCAGGAGATACTTGTGGTTTATCTGGTTCGGTTTTTGCTTCAGGAGTATTTGCAGGTGTTGCGTTGGGGGGAGTCTCAGTCTCACCACCATTAGGTGAAACAGGAGGATTATTGGTAGCCGTAGGAGGGGGAGGAGTGGTAACAGTGGAATTAGTGGAAGTTTCTGGTTTATTTGATTCACAGATGAAACTCAGGTTGATTTGATTCCCATTGGCATCAATTAAATAACAAAGGGGTGAACTTTGAGCGGATTTTACATAACTTATTGTAGTTACGATCGAAACTCCGATTAACAAAAAGTATTTATTCATGGTTTTAGAAATAATTGATTATTTTTATTGTAACTTACAAGGTTGAAAGAGATTGTTTGACGGTTTTTAATGACAAAATCTCGTTATTTACCATGTTTTTTTGATCACAAAATCGGGACATTCGATCGCTAATTCTGTGTTAGCAATTCGAGGTTGAAGGGTACATTTTAGATGATAATTATTAGTGAAATATTGACATTCACTACAGGGAATTTTGTGCATAATTTCTCCCCTTTTTTTAATATCTCTGAAACCACCAATTAATGTGGACAATAATATCCCCAAGAAAACCCAAGCAACCACAAAATAAATCGGTTGTAAATAGATATTATATCGATCGAGTAACTCAGTAATCAACGGCAACATGACTAGAATTAAGAATTAAGAATTAAGAATTAAGAATTAAGAATTTAAAAACTCCACTTGTCCAAAATAAATGAATTTTGATAGTAAGTCTGAAAATGCTCTATTTTCAGGGAAAATCGTACTGGTATAATTATGATCGAAAATCAACCTAGTGAGTAGTTTGGAGTAAATTAACTAATTTAGAAATTTGTTCTCGATTGAAAATTTTAGTAATAGTTTCGGCGGCAATGGTAGGATCGACACTGATTAATACTTGAGGTAACTTAGAATAAGCTAATTGTTCTAATCCTTGAGATGGTGCTATTTCTGAACCCTTACCAACTTCTAGGCAGTCTCCTGCTAGTTTAACTTCTTTAATAATAACAGGGGCTAATAAACGATAGGAATGTTTCGGATTAGCAATAGCTTGTTTTGCACATTTTATCAGATTTTGCCAACCGTTTTCTGTAGGCGCTATTTGACTTAATTTATCACAAATACTCTGTAACTGTTGCCGATTGTTAGGAGTCGCATCCTGTTTAAAAATTACTAACATTTGTTGCAATATCTGCCTTACCTGCATCACAACTTCGTTATTAGGAATAGCGGTAAGGGAAGGACTTGCAGCACGAACAGAAGCGGATGTAACTGGCTCAGTAGCGGGAATTTCTCCATCGGCTAATTGTTGAATATAATTTAATAATTCTACAAAATGAGGTTCGGCAGTTTCCATAATTTGTTCGCCTTCTTCCTCTGATAATCCTAAAGGACCTTGTAAACGTTCCAACAAATCCTGTAGAATATCATATACTTTCAGGAAAAGACTTTCTAAAGTTTGATCTGTTTGAATGGGATCATCCCTAAGTATTTTAAACGCATCTTCAAGACGATGGGCAGTTTTAGAAATACTTGTGAAATTCAACATTGCCGCTCCCCCTTTGATGGAGTGTGCCGCCCTAAATAGTTCATTTATACTTTCTTCATCATTAACGGCGGAAGATAAATCTAAAATACCTTTTTCAATGGTTTCTAAATGTTCTTTTGCTTCCTCGATGAAATAACCAACAATCCTTTCATTATTTCCGTTATCCATAGCCTTTACCCCCAGAAACTAAAAACTAAATGCCTATTGTGAGTCTTTCAATATAATAATAACTGATTATATCTGAATTAGAAAGAAAAATTAATTAGGGTTTGCTGAATAAATCTGAAGACTATAAAAATCAAGGATTGAGACAGACTACATTAACGTTCGTAGTGCGCAGTTTTAGTTATTTTTAATCGAAAACTAGGCACAAAAACACAAAATACAAATATTACACTCTGGTATAATAACTCCAAAACTATTACCTATTACTTTTCTTCATCAAAATAATTTTTGAGCAAACCCTACTTATCAAATTTATCCTCCTGACAAAACGGGTGCATCTTCTTGATATTTAACTTGATTTCTGCCACTTTCTTTGGCATGATATAACGCATTATCTGCCATTTTAATTAAAGATTCAATACTACTATCACCAGAAGGAATAACCGAAGCAACCCCTAAACTCAAAGTTATATATTTACTAACTTGGGATTTTTTATGTAATATTTTTAATTTCTCGATTTCCTGCCTTAATTTTTCTGCTAAAATTACTGCTTTTTCTAAAGGAGTATTGGGTAAAATAATTGCAAATTCTTCACCACCATAACGGGCTAAAAAATCAGATGATCTTTTGAGAAAATTGTCTATAGTTTTAGCTACTTTAATTAAACATTTATCTCCAGGTTGATGTCCATAAAAATCATTATAAGGTTTAAAATAGTCCACATCACATAAAATGAGAGATAAGGGTTGTTTTTCCCTGCCACAACGTTGCCATTCTTGAGTTAAAGTTTTGTCGAAAAAGTGGCGATTATAAACTCCCGTTAAACCATCAACCGTTGCTAATTTACTTAGTTTCAATTCTAGTTTTTTTCTAACGGTAATATCTCTAACGGTGACAGAAAAACCATCCCCTAATTTAACCGCTATAAAGTGAAACCATTTTTGTCCCGTTTTATGATTATATCGAATATCCTGTTCTAAAGATTTACCGCTTTCTACTACTTTAATAAAAGCTGGAAATAAATTAGGTTGAATTTTATTAATAAATTTTTTAAAAACTAATTTTCCTGTTAAATCCTCAGGTTGACTATTAAAAATTTGGGCTGTGACAGGATTAACCACGATACAACGAAAATCTTTTATTTCTCCGCTTTGTGTATCTCTGACGGCTTCTAAGGCGGCAATACCATCAAGGGAAGCGTTTAAAATACTGGAAATTAATGCTCTTGATTGATATAATATCGCTTCTGCTTCTTTTCTTTGACGAATTTCTTGCTTTAAGTTTTCTTGTTCTTTTTTGATTAATTCTTGCTCTTTTTCTAATAATTTTCTCTGGGTTTGGATAGTTAATTGACTGGTAATTCTGGCGATAACTTCTTCTTCTTGAAAAGGCTTGGTTATATAATCAATTCCTCCTACTTCAAAGGCTTTTATTTTATCAAATACATCACTTAAAGCACTAATAAAAATCACGGGAATATGTTTCGTTTTTGGATTAGATTTCAACTGCTGACAAACAGTATAACCATCCATATCAGGCATTAAAATATCTAATAAAATTAAGTCGGGAGGATTTGATTGCGCTGCAATTATGGCACTTTCTCCATCGGGCGCTTTTTTAACTTTATAATTTTTTCCTTCTAACATCTTAGAAAGTACTCTCAAATTAGCCGGTTGATCATCTACTATTAAGATACTTTCTACTAAATTATTTTCCGATACATAATCAGACTCATTCATTAATTTATATAAATATTTTATATCACAATTAACCATTAAAATTATTCCTTTGATTTCCTGATAAAATTTTACTTCTTAGATTTTTAAATTTGGTGTTAAAATTTGTTAATAAAATATAGCAGTTTTAAATAGTTAGTTAAAAAAATAGATAATAGATACTTTAAGAATGTAGAATTTAGAAGGCAAAATATGAAATTAATGCCTTATTATTTTTACTTCTTACCTTAAAAAGATTGCTTCGTTATCTCGCAATGACAATATCACAATATAAGAGATTGTTTCGTTACCTCGCAGTGACAATATCACAATATGAGAGATTGCGTCATTACCTTGCAATGACAATATCACCAGGAAAGGATAGAAGGCTTAGAGAGATAACAGAGAGTTGTTTAATTCTTAATTTTTAATTCTTAATTCTTAATTCTCAATGAGTTTTCTAATTTTTTTGAGTTGAAAATTATCGACCAAATTTGTCAGTTGTTCTATCAAGATATTATATTCTTGGGGAATTTGTGCTATCAATTCTAATATTAACTCATCATCAAGATCAACAGATGCTTGATATAATTCTTCTATCCATAAGGGAGGCATTACTTCTAAATCCTCTAAGGTTAAGGGTTGATTTGTTGATGCAGTAGCGGTGTGAGTTTCTTCTTCATAAATATATTCGACTCCTAAGTGTTTTGCCATTGCCTCAAAAATAACGGATTCTTTAAAGGGTTTTCTGATAAAATCGTCACATCCTGCGGATAAAATAACGGCTTTTTCTTCTTCTAACACACTGGCGGTTAAGGCAATTATAGCGGTGGCGTTTCCTTTAATTGTGCCTTTGATGTGTTGAGTGGCTTCGTAACCATCCATGACTGGCATTCGCATATCCATCCAGATTAGATGAGGTTTCCAATTATCCCAGATTTCGATGGCTTCTTTGCCGTTACCAGCCTCTTTTAACTCAAATCCTAATGGTTGCAGTAGTTTGATTAATAGTAAACGATTCATGGGTCGATCGTCCACTACTAGGATTCTATACCTTTGTTGTCCTGATTTTAAGGCTACCACATGACGGGAGTACGATCGAGCTTCTATTTCCACATCATTGGCATTGACGACTTTTGCGACAATATCAAAACTAAAAATACTCCCTTCCCCTAGTTTACTTTTGATGGTGATGTCTCCTCCCATGAGTTGGACAAATTTACGGCTGATAGGTAAACCTAAACCAGTGCCTTCTTGGCTATTTCTACCAACTTCGGTTTGGGAGAAGGCTTCAAATACTTTGCCTAAGTCTTCATCAGCAATTCCTGCCCCCGTGTCTTCCACCGCAAAGGTAATATTAATCTCATCCCCCTTAATTCGTTGATTCGGATTGATATAAACAAACAGGTTAACCCCTCCTTCTTCGGTGAATTTGATACCGTTGTTTAAGAGGTTAATCAATACTTGACGTAATTTTGTCTCGTCTGTACAAATATAACGGGGTACATTATTTTCTCGCTCAAAGTTTAACTGTAATTCCTTATCTTCGGCTTTTAAGTGGAATAAATCTTCAATTTCGGCTAATAATGTATAGAGATCAAAGTTTTTCTCGTTTAATGTCATTTTTCCTGCTTCTATCTTTGACAAGTCTAAGACATTATTAATTAAATTCAAGAGATAGTTACCACTGCGATGAATTATGTTAATATTTTCCTGATGATCTTCTGGTAAGGTTTTCGATCGCATCATAATTTGAGAGAAACCTAAAATAGCATTCATGGGAGTGCGCAATTCGTGACTCATATTCGCCAAAAAGATACTTTTAGTTTGATTGGCTATTTCGGCTTTTTCCTTCGCATGGGCTAATTCAATATTTCCTGCTTGAAGTTGAGCGGTGGATTTCTCCAGTGACTCCATCACTTGATTATAACGAGTAGCAATATGCCCTACTTCCGTAAAAGGTTCAACAGGCACACGCAAACTAAGGTCTTGTGTTTCAATTTGCTCATCCATAATCGTCAGCAAATCATAGACTTCAGTTTTTGCTCTATGTTCAGATACATTTAACCCTATGTTTTCTTCTTCTAAAGATACCCGTAAAGGAAAAAAGCGATTAGTGAGGTTTAACAGTAACCACGCCACCCCAAAACCCCAAACAAAACACACCAAAATCCCTAATAACTGTACCCAGAATTGCTGAAAAGGCGTTAATCCCGTGCCTAATAAGTCTGGATTACCAAACAAGGCAACAGCTAAAACTCCCCATGTACCTGCTACACCATGTACTGCAACAGCATCCACCGCATCATCTATTTTATAACGCTCTAATTGATTTTTTGCCCATAACATTAAATAAGCCCCAATGGCACCAATAATCACGGCTTGGGGGGTAGAGACAACATGACAACAGGCGGTGATAGAAACTAACCCTGCGATCGTACCATTCATCAAAAATTCCACTTCGGGTATTTTATACTTTTGCCATCCAAAAAAGCAACCGCTAATCATTCCAGCTACTCCTCCCATGAGGGTATTAACTAAAATTCTCGGCACATGATTATTAAACAGTAGAATGCTACCGCCATTAAAGCCAAACCACGCTATCCATAACAGCATCACTCCTAAAACCGACATTGGTATATTTGAACCATTGATTTTACGAGCATAACCATTCATGGCAAAACGCCCCTCACGAGCCCCTATAATCAATAAAAGGGCAAATGCTACCCAAGCCCCGATCGAATGAACTACTGTACACCCTGCAAAGTCCACAAAACCTAACTTTCCTAACCATCCCGTAAAATTCTCCATCGTATTCAATCCATTCCATGCCCAATGCCCGAAAAAAGGGTATATAATGCCAGAAATAATGATAGATGCCACAATATAGGAACTAAATTTTAACCTTTCTGCTACCGCACCTGATACGATCGTAGTAGCTGTACTGCAAAACATCGCTTGAAACAGGAAAAAAGCCCCCAAATCCGCATCATCCCCCATATCTAGGAAGAATCCATCCGCACCAATCCAACCCCACCAACTGAATCCGAACATGATACCATAACCGAACATCCAGAAAAGTGCGACAGAGATACCAAAATCTGCTAAGTTCTTAACAGCTACATTTATGTTGTTCTTCGATCGAGTTAACCCCGACTCCAAACACATAAACCCCGGTTGCATTAAAAACACCAACCCTGCACATATTAAAATCCATTGCAAGTCAGTCATAATAGTGAATAGTGAATAGTGAATAGTGAATAGTGAATAGTGAATACTGGATGGTGGATAGTGAAGATGATAGGGTGATAGGGGGATAGGGGGATAGGGTGAAGCAAAACGACAAAAATTACTTATTACTTATTACTTATTACTCATTACTCCTTACTCATTACTCATTACTTATTTCTCATTCTTAATTCTTAATAATGATTTTTCAATCTGTATCCACAAAACTGTATCATTTGCAACAATTAGCAGAACAATTAGTCGCTAACCAATTAAATCATCTTAGTGTTTTTTCTATTATTATCATCTTATTTACAGGATTAATCACCAGTTTGACTCCCTGTATGTTATCCATGCTTCCCCTGACGATTGCTTATATCGGAGGCTATGAAAATAAGGGCAAATTCGCTTCTTTTTTACAATCAACTTATTTTGCTTTAGGATTAGCAACTACTTTAGCTATTTTAGGAGTTTTTGCTGCCTTACTGGGTAAAGTTTACGGGCAAATTGGTATCGGTTTACCTATCATTGTCAGTTCGATCGCTATTATAATGGGTTTAAATTTATTAGATATAATCCCCTTAAAATTTCCTAATTGGGATACCTCAAATTGGATAAGAGATAATTTTCCTAACAGTTTAAAATCTTATCTTTTAGGATTAACATTTGGTTTAATTGCCTCTCCTTGCAGTACCCCAGTTTTACTTGCATTATTAGCCTATATTGCTAATAGTAAAAATTTAGTTATTGGTGTTGTTTTTCTTGTTTCTTATGCAATAGGCTATGTTTTTCCTTTAATCTTAGCTGGTACTTTTACAGGAACATTAAAAAGTTTTCTAAATTTACGCATTATTACTCAGTGGATAAATCCCCTTAGTGGAGCAGTTTTATTAATATTTGGAATTTTTTCTTTAGCCTCTCGTTTTACTATTTAGTAGAAAATTTTTTGGCTCTTCTACAGTAGTTATGATATTTTAGTAATAAATAATCGTTAAAAGTATTGATATATAATAGATTTAGGATTTTAAAAATGCAAAATATTATAAATTTACAGTTTTAATTTAACCTAACACCTGC
>NZ_JBLZFY010000138.1:0-8835 GCF_050753365.1 Geminocystis sp. CENA526 | reverse complement strand
TTAATATAGTTTATCGTCATTTTCAATCGGCTAAACATAATTATTGGAGAAGTCTATTAACTTAATAGTCAACATCTCATCTCGTTTCAAAAAAATCTATGACTCAAACTTCTAATACTCCTAAATTTATCGATCTTGGTGGATTTCCCATCCCCCAGAAAATCAATTTTAACTCTAAGGAATTTTCCATTGATGAGTTAAACGATCGACAAAAGAACATTCTATTTGACTTAGCCCGTATTGACAAAGAAATTGCTGATACAGAATTCTCTCTGAGAGTTTTAAAAGCCGCTAAAAATGAGTTGAATCGATTACTTAACTCAGAATTTTCATCCTAACTTTTTTTAAACTTTATCCTTTGTTTCTCATTGGAGAAAAACCTATGACTACAATCTACTCATTTACCTATTACTACAGTGGCGATCTCAATAATACGCTTCAGGACTACTACGAAGGTTTTATTTACGCTCCCGATAACTCCTATACTGTTGGTGATTACTTTGATTACAGCAGTGAAACTAACGAAGCAGGATTTAACGGTAAATACTATATCCACTCTGAGGAAATCATTCCAGAGACTCGATTTGAAGGGTATGTAGCTTTAACAAACTATTACGATTCTCAGACAGGACTTAGCTTTGATATTTCTGATCAATCTAACTACTTCTATGAGTTAGGGGCTGAGTTTGGTAGTTTAGGCAGTGAGTATGGTTCAGATCATGGTTTTGGCTATGACTCTGCCGAAGCTAATGTTATCGGAAAATATAACTTCACCTACTATTACAGTGGTGATAAAGATAATGTTACCCAAGATTATTACACTGGTCATTTCTACGCTTTAGGCAACACCTTTGCTCAACCCGAAGTACAAGCTCAAGTCTTCCACTATAATGGCAATTCCTATGCCTATATTTATAGCCCATCTGGGATTACTTGGGAAGACGCAAGACTACAGACAGGTAACATTGACTATAATGGGGTTAATGGTCATTTAGTCACAGTAACTTCCGAAGAAGAAAACGAATTTATTTATTCTAATATCTTACCTATTGCTCAATTCTATGATTATTCTGGTCCTTGGATTGGTGCAACGGATCAAGAAACCGAGGGGGTATGGCAATGGGTGACAGGTGAAACTTGGAATTATATTTCATGGGCAGTGGGGCAACCAGATAATTACAACGGAACTGACAACTTTGCTTATTACAATGACACCTCTTGGAAAAATTGGAATGATTATGGTTACACAACCTTAAAAGGTTATATCGTTGAATTTGAAGGTACAGCTTCTTTAGGTACAGCTAATGATGTAATTTCTGTTAATACCAACAAAGTAGGAACTTATTGGGATAACGATAGCAGTCCTAATGAAACAGGTTATAATGGACGCTATTTTATCGAAAGCGTCACCTTTGGAGAATTTGGCAGTCAACAGAATCAGGTTGTCGTCAATTCCTACTATGACATGGACACTGGTTATGGTCAAACTACCAACTTAGTTAACTATGTAAGCTATGGTGTCAATGGTTATTATGGTTTAGGTTCGGAGGCAGATTATGCCACTGACACCTCTTGGAACAGTGCAGATTCTTACTTTAACTACTACAGCGAAGCGGACATCCTCTACCATTATCAACGCTATGAATTTACCTACGAGTATGGTAATGGAGACTATTACACCGGTTGGGGTTATGCACCCTTAGATACCTATACTGTAGGCATCCTTGAGGGAACTTATGACAATGAAACAGGTAATGAAGGTTTCTATAGCATCACTGCCGTAGGAGAAGAAATCGGTAACAGCACGAATAACTTAAACAACTATGTCTATGTAAGCAGTTACTATGACTCAGATACTGGTTATGGTTTTGCCGACATCCTTCAGGATTACTACTATTACCAAGACGATGGAATCTTTGGTTATAGTGGTTTAGGAAGTGAATCAGGTTATGCCTACGATGCCAATGGTAACGCCAGTGATTCCTACTTCAGTAATTCTTCCGAAGCCGACATCCTCTATCGTTATCAAAAATATGAGTTCACCTATGAGTATGGCAATGGAGACTATTACACGGGTTATGGTTATGCACCTTTAGATACCTATACTGTAGGCATCCTTGAGGGAACTTATGAAAATGAAACAGGTAATCAAGGTTTCTATAGCATCACTGCCGTAGGAGAAGAAATCGGTAACAGCACGAATAACTTAAACAACTATGTCTATGTAAGCAGTTACTATGACTCAGATACTGGTTATGGTTTTGCCGACATCCTTCAGGATTACTACTATTACCAAGACGATGGAATCTTTGGTTATAGTGGTTTAGGAAGTGAATCAGGTTATGCCTACGACAGCAATGGTAATAGTTCAGATCCTTACTTCAGTAACACCAGTGAAGCCGACATAGCGGTTAGTTATCTCGATCGATATTCCTTCACCTATAGCTATGGTAATGGTGATTATTATACTGGCGTTGTATATGCCGTCAGTGGAACTTATGAACTGAATCAAATAATTAATCGTGATTCTGTCAATGAAACAGGTTTTATCGGAAGCTATGAAATTACTAACGTTGAAGCTAATTACTTCTCCTATAATTCTGGTTGGTATAACTATGTAGAAGTAAAATCTTATTACGACTCTGATACTGATTATGGTTTTGCTGATTATGCTTATGCTTCTGGTAATAATGGTTTAGGTTCTGAATCAGGTACTATTCGAGGTTTAGTAGGAGGAGTATCTTTCACTGATAATTTCGACAATTATAATGAAGCAGACTTAGAGAAACCTCAAGTTGAAGAAGATGATCAGTATGAAGATAATGACGACATTAAATCTGCCACCCCTATTACGGGTAATCTTGACGGACTGATTATTGTCTCCAACGATCCAGATTGGTTCACTTTTGAATTGTCTCAAAGAGGCACTGTCGAAAGTAGTATCAAGATTGAATTTAGTAATAGTTTAGGGGATTTAGATTTAGTTCTTTATAATGAGCAAGGTAGTTGGCTTGGTGGCTCTTATAGTTATAACGATGAGGAGTCTATCAGTTTAAACGGTTTAGTCCCGGGTACATATTATGCTCAAGTTTTTGGCTGGGCAGGTGCTAGTAACCCTGAGTATAATTTAAAACTTAATCTTCCGTCCACACAACAACTAGATGACTGGTTCGATGAAGAAGAAGGCAACGACACCTTTGACACAGCTTACAATATTGGTCGAGTTACAAGAAAAATCAGACTAAGCGACATCTTAGCAGACATTACACCATCCAATACAAAACAAGTCCTGTTGGATGACGACTATTATAGTTTTGAATTGGGAGAAGAAGGCAAAAACCGAGATGCGGTGGGAATCGTCTTTGACCATGCCAGAGGAGACTTAGAACTAGAATTATATAATAGTTCTAATGAGCTAGTAGGTGTATCCTCTGGGGTTGGTAATAGTGAAAATATCAGTCTTCGGGGGTTATCTGCGGGAAGTTATATCGTCAGAGTATTTGGCTATAACGGTGCTACCAATCCAGGATACGATTTAACCATTGTTACTGCATTAGATGGACGTAGCGAAGACAATGATGATAAATTCGATAAAAATGGTCAAAATAATGATACCCGTCAAACCGCCGCCACTTTAACGAACTTTGCTGATCCTGATCTAGCAAAATTGGTCTTGTTGGACAATGACTGGTATAAATTTACCACTAATGCCGTGGGTCGCATCGGAGATCAAATCCGTCTTGATTTTAACCATATTCTCGGCGATATTGATTTAGAAGTTTATACTGGTACTGATGCCGATAACCTCAAATTAAAAGGGGAGTCTTACAGCATAGACAATTATGAAGCAGTAAGTATGGTGGGCTGGGAAGCAGGTACTTATTGGATCAGAGTTTTTGGCTATGGTGATAAAGAAGAGAGCGTTTATCGTGGAGATACTAACCCAGAGTATAAACTCACCATTAAAGCTCGAACTGATGCGGTTGACACTCCTATTTTGCCCGATCGATTTGAAGTCAATAATACTTTAGGAACTGCCACTGTTTTACGTCAGTCAGGCATCTATGACAGTTTAACCATCCATAAACTCGAAGATCAAACTTTGGATCAGGATTGGTTTAGCTTTACCTTAAGCAAAGATGGTACTATCAATGACTATATCCAAATCAATTTTGATCACGGATTGGGCAATTTAGATCTTCTTTTGTTTGGTTCAAATCAAGAAACTTCCTTAAGAACTTCCACAGGTTTAAGTAATTTGGAATTTATCAGTCTTAACGGATTGGTACAAGGTACTTACTGGGCTAAAGTCGAAGGAAAATCCACCAGTCCTAACTATAGTCTAACCCTTCAAGCACCTTTGAGCGGTTTTGAACCCGATGTTGTTACGATTTTACCCGATTGGGCGGAGGCAAATGATGATTTTGGTACTGCTTATAATTTAGCGACTTATTTAGTTAGCGGTGCTACTAACTCTAATATTCGGGGTGAACAATCCTTTGAAAATCTCAATGTTCATGAGGCTGGTAATGATGACTGGTTTAAACTTACCAGTGTTGGTAATGGAGACTTAGAAGTTACTATTTCTTTTGATCACAGTTTAGGGGATCTCGATTTAGAAATCTATGACAGTAATCAGCAAAAATTGAGCCATTCTTTAGGTAACGAAAACAGTGAATCTGTAAAAATTACTGCTACTGCTCAAGCGGAATACTTTATCCGAGTTTTCGGGGAAGATGGTCAAAATATTACCTCGCCGAATTATTCTTTAAGAATTAGTGCTCCCCGTAACGAGCCTGAAAGAATCTCCCCTGATATTTATGAGGTAAATGACACTTTACAGACTGCTACTGTTATTCGTAATCTAAGTTCTACTATTACGGGCTTAACCATTCACAATGCAACAGATCCAGATTGGTTTAAGTTTGAAAGTGGAGATAAGGGACAAAGTCAACATCAGATTTTCCTAGAATATGGAGCTTCCACCGGAGAGTTATTATTAAAACTCTACGATAGTACTGGTCAAGAAATCTCAGTTTCGAGTGAAAATGGTGTAGGACGAGAAGTAATCTCCTTAGAAAACCTAGAAGCAGGAACTTATTACGCTGAAGTGCTAGGCGTAGATGGTGCGACTAATCCTAACTATAGTTTGACTCTTAATGCTCCCGTAGAGCCAGAAGAACAGCCCCTTCCTACATGGACAATCTTTGTTTATATGGCGGCGGACAATAACCTTGAGCAATACGCCATTAAAGACATTAATGAGATGGAATTTGTCAATCTACCTAGCAATGTTAAAGTGGTGGTTCAAGTCGATCGCATCGACGGTTATGATACGTCGAATGGTGATTGGACGGATACCCGTCGTGGTTTAATCCAACATGACTCCGATCGAGATATTATCTCTAGTAACCTAACCAGTGTAGGGGAACTAAACATGGGCGATCCCAATACCTTGAGCGATTTCCTCAATTGGGGTATGACAAATTACGCCTCCGATAACTATGCTGTTATTTTATGGAATCACGGCGGAGGTTTAAGCGGAGTTGCTTGGGATGAAACGGGTACGAAAGATAATTTAACTCAGACGGAAATTAAATCAGCATTTAACACCGTTAATATGCCTAATTTGGGTTTAATTGGTTTTGATGCTTGTTTAATGGGATTAGTCGAACAAACCCACGATTTAGCACCTTTTACGGATGTAATCGTAGGTGCTCAACAAATCGAACCGGGAGATGGTTGGAGTTATGACGGATTCTTGACGAAATTAGCTGAAAATCCTTACATGACTTCTCAAGATTTAGGCTCGGCGATCGTTGACAGTTATGGTACTTACTACAATAACACTTGGACTCTTGCCGCTCTCGATGTGACAGAAGCAAAATACAATAGTTTAAAAACAGCTATTAAAGGTTTTGTCGATGTTGCCTTAGCCTCGGAACAGTCTGATTGGGCCAAAATCGGTAACGCTCGTAACCGTGCAAGTGTTCATGATTTTGCTTTCCCCAATGATCGAGATTTGGGTAGCTTTGTGGAAAGAATTGCTAATGCGAATGTTAGTGACGCTCTCAAAACCGCAGCGAACAATGTTTTAACTGCCTTAAATGATAGCGTGATTAACAAAGTAGGTAGTGCTAGTTATAGTGGTCTTGGGGTTTATTTACCTGCTCCTAGTGCTAGTGTATCCTCCACTTACAATTCTAATAACTTTGGTTGGATCAATGAAACTGGCTGGGATCAATTCCTCTCTCGTTTAACCAGAGAATCTCGTACTGATACAGGTCGTGCCGTTCAAGATGATTTTGAAACTCAAAATCGTTTAGGTTATATTGTTCGTTCCAATAATGATGACAGTAGCGTAGCGGTTGACTTAGGTAGCATGACCACTTCGGCAGTATATAACAATCTAAGTATTACCGAAGGAGATCAGGATTGGTATTATTTCGACTTACCTGCTTCTTCTAGCGGTCAAGTTACTGTCACCTTTAACCATGATCTTGGCGATCTTAAATTAGAATTATTTGATGCCCAAAAACAATTACAACAGCAGTCCAATAGTTCTAGTAGTGCCAATGGTACGGAAGTGATGACCTTCAGTGCGCAAGGAACAACAACCCGTTATTTCTTGAGAGTGTCAGGAGCAGATGCCGGAGTTGTTCAACGGAACTATAGTCTTAAAGTAGAACCTACATCTACCGGATCTCGTTCTGGTAGCATAGCTAGTGATTCAACGGTGGTGTTTGACGATTTCGATCGTAACGGTAATAATAATATTCCTGATAAAGCCACTAATATTGGTTCATTAGGAAATAATGAATTGCGTAGTGTCACGGGATTAACCATTACATCAGGGGATAAAGATTGGTTCGTCTATGATCCTTCTCGGATCACCACCTTAAATCCCAATACCATTACTATTAGTGGTTATACTGGTGATTTAACTCTTACCGCTTATACTCCCGATATTCTTACTAATCCTAATGCCACTCCTTTAGCAACATCGGCGCGATCGGGTGCGTCCATTCAAAGTGTCAGTTTTGGTTCTGTAAACACTCCTGTTTATGTTCGTGTCGAGGGTGCAGATTCTCTCCTTGCCACTGACTATGAACTAAATATCGCTCGTCGTAATTTGGACATTAATGGAGATGGTGTTGAAAGTCCCGAAGATTACTTATTGGCTTTTGGACGTTTTGCTTTTAGTAGTGACGAAGCATTACAGAATACCATGGATGGGATTGGTTTAATTACACCGGGTTCTACTCGTGTAGCTCCAGAGGATTTAGATTACTATTTAACTCAAGACATTGTTAATGCGATGTTTGACGTAAACGCTGATGGACTGGTTTCACCTGAAGACTATTTATTAGCTTTTGCTGTATTCTCATTTTCTAATGACTCGGATGTGGACAGAATTGCCCAAGAAATTAGTCTATTCCCAGATGGTAGTCAACGTACCACAGCAAGTGAAGTGCGTGATTTTCTATCATCTTTTAACCCCGTTTCGATTATTTAAGGAGAAATACTGAGGTGAGAATTTATCTCAATCATTAAATTGAATAAGGTGGGCTTTCTTTGCCCACTTTTATTTAATATTTTCTAAATATAGGGGTTAGGTGTTATAGCAACCGCCAAATTAGTTAGGACATTTTTACATCTTTACTTGTCATTCTGAAGGACAGTGAAGAATCTCAGAGCGAACTAAACTACTTGACAACTCCTATAGTAAGTTTTTCTTAACTTTTCTCAACAATGCAAAATAATTAACTTAAGATAATGACTCAAATATTAAGCCTAAGCGCAAATAATACTCAAGTAAAAGTAGGGGACACTTTAGAAGTATCAGTTTCACACAGTAATGATGGAACTGCCACTGCAATCCTAACAGCAAGACTATTTTTTAATGGGGATAAGTTAGCTTTTGTCTCATCAACAGTGGTGACGGGACAACCTTTAGGAACACCAGTTCCTGTTGCCGATTCAAATAATACAGATGGTATTGATGAAACAAATTTTGTTATTCAATATACAAATGGAGGTTTTAGTCCATTTCCCGCCCAAGAAACAGTAATCTTCAAAGTAACTTTTACGGTTTTAGAAACCTTTGATAATACACAAATGGTTGTCAATGGTACTGGTAGAGTCAATACAGTGCTAGAACAACAAACTCTTCCTATTACCCTAGAAATTAATCAACCTCCTACATCTGTTAATATTACCAATTCGATCGAGTTAGCTGAGAATACAGTTATCGGTGAGGGAATCAAAGTAGGTGATATTGCAGTCACGGATGATGGATTAGGTACAAATGTACTTTCCTTAACAGGAGCTGATGCGAGTAGTTTTGCTATTCGTGGCATGGAGTTATTCTATGTCGGGGCTAGTCCAGATTTTGAAACGAAAAACCAATATCAAGTGACGGTAAATGTGGATGATGATACCGTAGGTAATACTCCTGATGCTACGACAGATTTCACTCTCAATATCACCGATGTTAATGAAGCACCAACAGCAGTTACCCTTACAAATACGATTACAGAATTAGCTGAAAATAGCGTTATCGGTGAGGGAATCAAAGTAGGTGACATTGCAGTTACTGATGATGCTTTAGGTACCAATGTTCTTTCTTTGACAGGAACTGATGCGAGTAGTTTTGAGATTCGTGGTACGGAGTTATTCTATGTCGGGGCTAGTCCAGATTTTGAAACGAAAAACCAATATCAAGTGACGGTAAATGTGGATGATGGTACCGTAGGTGATACTCCTGACGCTACATTCAATTTTACTTTAGCAATTACTGATGTAAATGAAGCACCAACGGCGGTTAATATTACC
>NZ_JBLZFY010000137.1:0-8847 GCF_050753365.1 Geminocystis sp. CENA526 | reverse complement strand
TTTTTTTTGAAATACCTAGCGAGTCACAACAGTCTTTCAGAATTTTTTTTTTGAAATACCTAGCGAGTCACAACAGTCTTTCAGAATTTTTTTTTTGAAATACCTAGCGAGCCACAACAGTCTTTCAGAGTTCATTTTTGAAACACTTAGCGAGTCACAACAATGTTGTTAGGTATTGTTTGTTATATTAAGGAGGCAAGTTGTGAGAGAATAAAATCATTGTGATTAATCCTTTTGATAGATGAAGAAGTATTTAACAGACTATTTTTATTAGTTGAAAAATGACTCAAATGCTTACCTGTTATCTATTACTTATTTCTTAGTTTTAGTTTGTAAATTAGATTGAAAATAACTTATGAGAGAATATCGTTTAGTAATGGATACAAATAGTGAAGATTTCGATCGAGCTATGGTAATATATCGATCGAGTTTTCCAGAAAATGAGCGTTTGCCAGAGAAAAAATTAGCAGAAAAAATCACTAATCAAGAGTTTCAATTATTAGTTAGTTATGAAGAATCGAAAGTAAGTTTCATGGCGATTTTATGCCCTTTAAAAGAAACAAATTTTAGTTTATTGGGATATGTAGCAGTAGCAGAAAACTTGAGAGGGAAAGGCATAGGAGAAGACTTTTTAAAATATTTAGGAAAAGAGTTAAAAGAAAAAGATGAATTTTTGTTATTAGAAGTAGAAAATCCAGCGTCAGGGGATAATCAAGCAACCAAACAAAGACGACTTAATTTTTATCAGAGACTGGGGGCAAAAATTTTAGATAAAGTAAGATTCTTATTACCTAATTTATGGAATGAAACACCTCCTGAAATGCTGTTAATGATTTATCCTTTCTATCCTTTAAACTATATAAAAAGAGAATTAGTAGAAAAATTAATTAATAAGGTTTATGAGGACTTTTATGAACAATATCAGCATCCTAATATCGAACTTTTATGTAAAAATATTCCCGATATAGTTAACCTCATTTAATTTTTTTATCTTCAAGTTTTTTGACAATTTGGCAATATTTAAAAATATCTCCAATCACAATAATTAGTTGAAAAAGAGTTAAAGGCTTTACTAGAAAACAGTAAGATTATTAAAATTAACTATTAAGGCTATTTTGCACATTAGCTAAATTAAGAATAGGTATATCTTCTGTATCAGGAATTATCCCTTGATAATAATTAGGATTAATGTTAATTACAGTATCTCTAAGGGATTTATCTACATCAGAAAAAGTTTTAATTTCTCCTAGTTTTTGCACCACTAAGCCTAAGAAGTTATTGTGCTGAATTTTTGTCAGCAAAATAGTATTTAAAGCAAAATTAGGTAAGTATTGATTAAATAATAAATTTGATAATTCCAATATCCATAAAAAATTACCTCGATGATTTGTTACCCCTAGTAAATTATTATTTACCCCCGGCATAGGGCAAATATCACTATAGTTAATATTGATAACTTCTTGCACTTGATTTAAGGGAATTGCTACTTTTTTTCTTTCGATTAACTCGACAATAAAGTAATCCATAATCTTAATTAATTGATAATTATTTACTAAGATTTGACTTCATTAGAATAGTGATAAATTTGTGAAAAAGTACAGGCAAGATGCCTGTTTTACGGTGGCGAAATTATAAATAACTTTTGACAGTATTGATTAAATCTGTGGGAGAATAAGGTTTAGTTAAATAAGCATTTCCTCCTTGTCTTAATGCCCAAAATTTATCAAAATCTTCGTCTTTTGTAGAAAGAAAAATTATCGGCACTGCTTTATAATTCATTTCTTTGCGAATGTGCCGACAAATGTCTAAACCACTCATATCTGGCATGACAATATCCATAAGAATCAAGTCGGGTTTTTGCCTAACAAACATACTCATTGCCTTAGCTGGTTCAGTAATACTAACAACTTCAAAACCTCCTGCGATTAAAGTCATTTTGACGATGCGTTGTATGGCTTGGCTATCATCGATACAGGCAATCAGGGGTTTTTTTACAGTTTCTAATTCTTGGGGAATATAAAAATTATATTGTTTAAAACCCTGAGATAAAAGATAGTTAAGTCTTTTTCTTTTTCTCGATACACTGGTGGCAAAATGAATTTTTCCTTTGCCTAAATATACTATCTATTGTATATCTCGATCGATGGGATTTATTATAATTAATTTACCTAATATTTTTTTTTCCTAATAAACCCTGTAAAACTTTATAAGAGATTGCTACTACTTGTTTTTCCACATCAAGTACTGTATTTTGCGTCATGGTTATATTCATAAAAATTATACATATTTTGCTTAAAATTTACTGTATTAATTCAATATTAACCTGCTTCCAAAATGAATCTTTTTGGATAAGTTAATCTATCTTTAACCTTGTCTTAATAAAACCTTAAATAGCTAAGAATTTATATATTTTAAACATAGCAAAATTATTGTTTTTTAGTTCGATCGATGTATTCTTAAACACCATAAATAACAAAAATCGCTCTATTGAGTTTAGTCAGATAAATTATCAGTTTCATCTTTCTCTTTTTTTTGTGTCGAATTTATTACCTTTCCCTATTGAGATTTTTCCTGAAAATAATTAAGATAAAGTAACGATAAGTAAAGAAATTTTAAGCAATCTTGTTAAATCATACCCTTTTATCACAGTTAACGACTTTTTTCCCTACCCTGAGAGAGAATTTTTGGCATCTTCTCTTAAGTTGGTGGTGGGATAAACAAAAGCGTCAAAATGTCCTCGTTTTTTTCGCTTCCGCTTTTTTAGTCTCTATTCCCGTTTTCTTTCAAGCGCCTTTAGTCAGGCTTTTTCCAGTTGTCAGTCTCCTGTTAACTTTGCTTTGGATTCAACTCAGTTTTTACCTCAAACGTCAACCTCATACTTATATTTGGGGTGATATGCTATGGGGTTTTAGTTGGAGTTGGCTTTGTGGTTCAATATATTGGGGATGGTTTCGAGAAAATCCTGCTATTCATATTCCCATTGAAGCTATTGGTTTACCTTTTGCTTTGTGGTGTATTTGGAAAGGTTGGGGATTAATCGGTAATTATTTTTATCTCGGCTCGTTGATCGGTACTGCCATTACTGATTTATACTTTTATATAGCTGGTTTAATACCCTATTGGCGTGAATTGATGATTACTGAGCCTACCTTAGTTAAACCTATTCTACAGGCTTCGATCGTGCAAGTCCAGAGCGTCTGGGGTATTAGTTGGGCAGTGTTATTAGCTAATGTTTTATTGGCAATAAGTTTATACGCCTTAGTCAAAAAAGATATTCACTATATCGCCTTTGCAGGTGCGGTTTTAAGTACTATTTTTACTGATGGTTTATTTTTGGTTGTCGCCTATATTGGCGTTGGGTGAAGTAATGAGGAATTAAGAATGAAGAATTAAGAATGAAGAATTAAGAATGCAGAATTAAGAATAGTTTTAGTCGTTAATCAATGACTCAACGTGTAATGAATTATACGTCTAATAGCTACCGTCTGCTAAAGCGACTCTATTCACTATCAACTATTAGACATCTCCAATAATCGGGCTAGAAGCCCGAAATACGGTTTAAAAATCATAATTTTTGGAGAAGTATATTCATTAACTTCAATGCAAACTAGCTTATCAAATGTAATTTATGGCTCAAAATTTATCTCATATTAATAGTGATGGAGAGGTTAATATGGTGGATGTTTCTGCTAAGTCTATTACCCTTCGAGAAGCAGTGGCATCGGGTAAAATAATGATGAAACTCGAAACTTTCCAACAAATTCAACAGGGAAATTCTCCTAAAGGCGATATATTAACAACGGCAAAAATCGCAGGAATTATGGCGGCTAAACAAACATCCTCTTTAATTCCTCTTTGTCATCCTTTACCTTTACATAAAATTTCGATCGAGATTACTCCTGATGAAAGTTTACCCGGTTATAATATCAGTTCGATCGTGAAAACCAAAGCCGAAACAGGTGTAGAAATGGAGGCTTTAACTGCAGTCTCTATCACAGCGTTAACTTTATATGACATGGCAAAAGCCATCGATAAGTCATTAACTATTACTGACATCAAATTGATTAGTAAAACAGGCGGAAAAACACAGAATTAAGAATTAAGAATTAAGAATTAAGAATTAAGAATTAAGAATTAAGAATTAAGAAAGATAAGAATAAGAAGGAATGTAGGGATTTAATATATTAAACCCATCCCCACCAAAAAATATAATTATTTTCTATCTTCCTCTTCCCCCTCTCTTTTCCATCTGTCCACCTCTTATCCTCATCATTTTATGGTTTACTAAGAAGAAGTTGTCCTTGTCGGATGGATTCAAATAAAACCACTGAGACACTGACAGATAAATTTAAACTGCGCACATGAGGACTCGCCATAGTGATAAAACAAGTTAAATCACATTCTTCTAATACTTCAGGAGGTAAACCCTCGGTTTCGCTACCAAACAAAAGCCAGTCATTGGGTTGAAATTGACACTCAAGATAATTTTTCTTTCCCCTAACACTTAAGCCAATTAGTCTTCCGCCTTTTTCTCTCGCTGTTTTAATAAAATGTTGGGGACTTTGATGATATGTTAGTTTAACATGGGGCCAGTAGTCTAAACCTGCTCTTTTTAAATATCGATCGCTAATTTCAAAGCCTAAAGGCGCAACTAGATGTAATTCTGTTTCTGTAGCCGCACAAGTTCGAGCAATATTGCCTGTATTGGGAGGTATTTGAGGATGTACTAAAACAACTTTTGCCATAATTTTTTACAATAATTTTTATCTAATAAACTTCGACTATAATAGACATTTTAAGGAAACCAAGCCCTCACTACTAACCCATTAAAAGTTTTTAAACCAACCCTTAATTATACATCATTTCTGGACTACCTAAAATTAACGCAGATTGTTGTTTTCGATCGACATTTTTCACAGTATTAAGAGTTTTAGTGGATAAAAAATTATCAACTATAGGGATTAATTGATTACTATTAATAGGAGAATTATTATTAACTTTTCCATCAGCTACCAAAGAAGCAAAATTAACTCTATTCATCATAGCAGAAGGACTTAACCACGCTGTTTTTACGTTTTTATAACCATCGGGAGTGACACAATAATAAGGACGCATTTCTAATTCTCTTAAACTGGTAATTACTCGACTAAAATTAGGTTTTGTAATATTGCTGATTCTCAGAACAGAAATAACATATTGATAAGGAGTTTTAAATTTATTACCATAATATTTAATATCCCAAAATTCATCGCTATTAAACAAATTTTGTAAAACAATTTTAATATTTCCTTGACTATCCATAAAACTTTTAGCCAGTTTTTTTACCAAACTATCAGGAGGATTATCCGCTACAAAAAATTGAGCTAATTTATAACTAATATGATTAGCTGTAGAAGGATGATAAGCTAAAATGTCTAAGGCTTGATATACTTCTTCTATGCCCGAACCTTTGATAGTATGTCCTAAGAATTTTTTATCACTATAATCATGTAATTTTTCGTGAAAATAAAATCCATTAGGGTTTTGAGGCGTATTAGGGTTAATAACTCCCCAACCTGTTAAAATACGAGCTAAACTCATCACATCCTCTTGAGTATAACCACCATCAACCCCTAAAGTATGCAATTCCATTAATTCTCTAGCATAATTTTCATTTAATCCTCTATTACCTTTGTTATTGGGATTGACATTTCTATTATTATCCAAATACAATATCATCGATGGATGTTGTGCGGTGGACTGTAATAAATCTCGAAACTTCCCTAAAGCATAAGGTTGTATAGCATTAGTCTCATAATTACTTATTATAAACCGTTGAAGATTAGGTATTTTGTCAATAAAAATATTAAAATGATTAAACCAAAAATCTGTCATTAATTCATTTAATTGATGAAAATTATTAATAGATTTATCAATTTTAAAATCTAGTGTTTTCTGAAGAAAAATTATTCTACTATTTGTCCATAATTTATTTTTTTCAGGAGATAAACCTTTTCTAGTTTTCGTAGGAGATACATAGTTAAGATTATATTGTTTAAAAATCTCTAGTAAGCTGAAATTTAATTCTTCATACTGTTGTTTTTGTACATCAGAAGTTTTAGAGTTTAACTGTTCTTTGATAAAATTATCAATACCTTGTTGACTAATGCTGTTAATATCTTTTGCTGTCATGCCAAAAGTCAGTCGGTTGCTGACGTGAAAAATCTCTTGTTGAGAAGATAAAGAAGCCATTATACTTAAATCTAAACATCGATAAATCTGTTATAACATATAAAAGATGTTTGTTAAAATGACTTATTTCTTTACAAATACTTCACGACAAACATAAATTATAAAAATATTCGATTATTATACTTAGTCTCTGAAATAATGAATTTAATTGCATCTCCTGAAATTTCTTTTGAAGAAGCCATCAATTTAACCGCAGAATTTATTGACAAAATACCCCATTTATCTGATACTGAAAAAAGCTCGATCGTATCTGCTTTAGTATTAAGCGAAAATGGGGCAAGGGGTTTTTTTGTTACTTATTTAACCAGTGAAAATACTATAGTAAATAGTATAGATTTAGCTATTATTCAAGGTTTTAAAAGTTCTCCTGAAATTGTCAGTGAATTGTTAGTTAAAAATGTGGCAATGTCCACTGCTATGAAAATAACTCACACTAGAAATAATAACTTAGAAATGGCTGAAAAATCAGGAATAGTCACTCAAAGAAGTTTAAATTTAATTAAAAATTTATCTCTTTCTGCAATAACTAAAAAAGTTAAAATGTTGATAGATTCGATCGAACTTAAAGAGGGTTTATATCAAGACTTTTTAACAAAATGGGGCTATGATGATGAGCAAAAACAAGCGATAATTGATATATTTAGTGAATAGTTGTTAATTCTTCATTCTTCATTCTTCATTCTTCATTCTTCATTCTTCATTCTTAACGTAATTATTACTATGAAAATTATTAGGATTCCCGTTTTAAGCGATAACTATATATTTCTACTCCATGATATTAATAATAACGAAGTTGCCGTAGTTGATCCTGCGGAAGCTAAACCAGTTTTAGCAGAAATTGAGAAATGCGGGGGCAATTTAGTCGCAATTTTTAATACTCATCACCATTTTGATCATGTAGGGGGTAATAAGGAATTATTAGAACATTATCCTAATGCGGTTGTCTATGGAGGAGAGAAAGATAAAGGTAGGATTCCCCGTCAACAAGTGTTTTTAAAAGAGGGTGATACCGTAGATTTTGCAGGAAGAAAGGCTAATATATATTTTGTACCCGGGCATACCTACGCTCATATTGCTTACTATTTTCCACCCACAGAAGATTCCGACTGGGGGGAGTTATTCTGTGGTGATACCTTATTCGCTGGAGGTTGTGGTAGATTGTTTGAGGGTACACCAACGGATATGGTAAACTCTTTAACGAAGTTTCGTAATTTGCCTGACTCTACAAGGGTATGGTGTGCGCATGAATACACCCTGAGTAATTTAAAATTTGCCATCACGGTGGATGGTGATAATCCTGATTTACAAAAACGCTATGAACAGGTTAAGATCGATCGAACTCAAAATATTGCTACAGTACCGTCTTCGATCGAAATAGAGAAATTAACTAATCCTTTTTTACGGTGGGATAACCCTAAAATTAAACAGGCTATGGGTTTTGAGGAAGCAACTAGGGTTTTTGGACGTTTAAGAGGCATGAAGGATAATTTTTAGGGAGTAGGGAGTAAAAAGTAAAGAGTAGCGGAAAATAGGGAATATTGTTTTAAATTAATTTAAGGTAGTAATTTTTCCTCGAAAAACAAAATAATTATAGATGTTATAAAATAACATAATAGGGATTAAAAACCCAATAAATATTAACATAAAAACAAGAGAGCTAGGAGAAGCAGCCGCTTGATAAATGGTAATACTAGGGGGAATAATATAGGGAAAAACAACTAAAGCTAATCCCAAAAATGTTAACAAGAAAATTAAAATAGTTAAAATAAAGGGTAATTTCTCCTGTTTTTTATTGAGGCTAATTAGTAATAAAGTAACTAAAATTATTCCTAAAATTGGGATAATACTAAACACATAAATAAATGGCACTTGGAACAAACGTTCTCTTGCAAATTGAGAAAATATCGGTAAAACTGTTGTAATTGCGATCGCACCTAAAAGAGTCGTAACCGTAGCAAGTTTAGCGGTTTTAAAGTGAGTTTCCTGCAACTTACCAGAGGTTTTCATGATTAAATAACAAGAGCCAATTAAAACATAACCTTGAATGAGAGTCAAGGCAATGACGACACTACGCCAATTTAACCAATCCCATGTAGTGCCAATAAAATGTCCACTCACATCGACTTTGATACCCTCAATCACACCTGCTAAAGCAAAACCCTGCCCTAAAGTTGCGACAAAACTACCAATACCAAAAGCATAATTCCAAAAAACTTTATTCTCAGCATTTTCCCGAAACTCAAAGGATACGGTGCGAAAAACTAAGCCGATAACCATAATCATAATGGGAATATAAAGTGAGCTTAAAATAGTAGCATAGGCAAGGGGAAAAGCACCAAATAGACTACCTCCCATTAAAATTAACCATGTCGCATTGGCATCCCAAACGTTACTTAAACTTGTCATGAGAATACCTCGCCTTTCTTCCGAAGATGACGTTAAAGAGAGGATTCCTACCCCTAAATCGAAGCCATCTAACATAACATACATAAACAAAAATAAGGCTAAAATGCCAAACCATACCAAAGGCAAAAACGAATTTAGTGATTCCATGATGAATAGTTGTAAATGATAAATAGTTGATTGAGAGGGGAAGAGGGGGAAGAGGGGGAAGAG
>NZ_JBLZFY010000136.1:0-9134 GCF_050753365.1 Geminocystis sp. CENA526 | reverse complement strand
GTAAAATAAAAAATGACAACTAATTTTAGAAAAAATATTCTCGACACCCGCATATTGTGTCGCAATACATCCCACAGCTAAAGCAATCGATGCTCTTTGCGAAGTTGTTGTAAGTCTGTTAAGGGTTCGATCGATTTTGGAGTGTCAAGTTGTTTCACTCACTAAGACTTAATGGAGTAGTTTTAAATTTTGAGACGAAAAAAAAGACTACGATAGTAGTCTTAAGAAAAATTAACTAATTAGAAAAAGATTAGTTGCGGAAATTTCTACGACGATCTCCACCTTCTTCTCTGGGTTTGGCTTTATTTACCTTCATTTGTCTTCCCATCCACTGAGCCCCGTCTAAAGTCTCAATAGCTTTTTCTTCTTCATTGTCGTTAGACATTTCGACAAAACCAAAACCACGCATTCTCTTTGTTTCACGATCGACAGGTAAATGTACACGCTTCACTTCACCATAATCAGCAAAGACGGCTTGTAAATCTTCTTCTGTAACATCGTAGGATAAATTTCCAACATATATGGACATAAGCTCACTCCAAAATCTTAATTTACACATTTGGTAATTGAGACGACGGACATGAATCTTTCCATATTGGATGGGAAATAAAACCTTTCAAGACTGGAATCAAACACTGTTACCGAAACGAACCTCAAATTAACACCATTTTAAATTTAGCATATTCTGTAAAACATTGTCATTAACTGTCAAAAATAGCATCGACAAAATTGACATCTTTTAAGATTGCCCCTGTTAAATCTGCACCTCGTAAATCAGCTTTAAAGAATATCGCCCCCGTTAAATCGGCATAACTTAAATCTGCACCCCGTAAGTCAGCTTCCGTTAAATCTGTAGGCAAATTATCATTTTTTGTATTTAGATGTGATCGACATAATTTAGCCCCTTGTAGATTGGCTTGATATAAAAGCGCTTGGGATAAATTACCATAACTCAAGTTAGCATGACTAAGATTAGCATGACTAAGATTAGTACGACAATCAGAATTAGGACGTAAATCCACATCAATCATCATGGCATAGGATAGCTGACTATAACTTAAATTAGCACCACATAAGATCGCTTTTATGAAATTCGCCTTTTCCAGATTTGTCTCTACTAATTTAGCACTACTCAAATCCGTATCCCTAAAAATACTATTAGATAAATTAGCAAAACTAAAATCTGTACCCCAAAGAATCGCCTCGCTAAAATCAGTTTTTTGAAAATTGCAATGGTTGAAATTAGTGCGCCCTAATCTTGCTTGACGTAAATCACTGTGAGAAAAATCGGCGAGGGATAGATTTAGTTTAATAATTTCTGCTTCTATGAGTTTAACATGACTAAAATTTCTTTCCCCTTGACTGTATGCTTTTAAAAGCTGTTCTACTTCCATGTTAATTTTTTCGGTGATATGTAGATTGTCGGGTAAGTAGAGGGAATTGCTTCCCTTTTCTCCCCTAAGAACCGTACGTGCAAGTTTCCAAGCATACGGCTCAAGCATTCACATAAAACACTGGAGTACAGTGCTTTTAATTCGTAAGTACGGTTTTTCCATCTCTTGAATCATAGATTCCTGTCAGTTACGATTAAGGTGTTACCTTATCTATCTTTTCCATAACAGTTAAAAGATTTTCTCCGATTGTATTATGAATTGTGAATACCAGTTAAAAGTCAGCACTCTTTCGAGTTAGGTATTACCCTATCCATCAGGTTATGTATTCCCTTTTACTTGCGTAATGATGGCATTCGCTTTCTTTAACATCCTTTACCCTCTATGTCGTCATTCAACATTACTATCTCCTTACTCAGTTACCTGAGAACATATAGGGCTTACCCTGTTTCACATCTTTGAGATACGATGAATTTAGAAGAACGCTATACTCCGAAGGTTTTATAGTCATCTAATATACACTATAAAGAGGTGCATATCTTTTATTATACAATCGTTAAATCGCATAAATTAACCTCAGTCCTCCCCCAATCTAACCTTAGCGAGAAGGCATAGTATAACGGAGCTTCAGTCGCATTATTCTACTTCATATTCATCTTTACCTAGCCAAGTCTTTGATTGTTAGATTTTTCTCTGATTTGACATTTAACCCTCTAGCTGTGATACCTTCCAATTACTCGGAACGCACCTTCGGGCGGTAACGCAAGAGGATGACTCTCTGGCTTGATAAATCAAGACTCTTTAGATGCAACTTAGCAGGTCGCACCTTATTTTATCAGGATTTACGAAACAATAACTAGAACTTAGGCATGGACACTAAATGTATTTCGATCGATTTTAAACTATAGCAATCAGGAATCATTTATGAGAAATTTAAACTAAATTCCCCCTTTATTTAAGCAGGGCGTTTTCATTCTCGAAATTGTATTTAACTCAAAACTATAATTGATAAGAAATCTAGCTATTTTTTCTGATTAGAAAATCAATTATTATTAAAAACCATGATATTTTTGTAGAAATTTAAGTTAAATTTATTTAACGATCGCTATTAGACGTGTAATTCATTACACGTTGGGATAATGGTTTCAACTCATAACTCGCTGTGTAATAAATTCCACAGCTAATATTTTCGTTCAATGAATTGAACTAATAAAAAGCAATTTTACCCCGACTTTGAAAAAACCCTGTTGATAGAGATGGGGGAGAGGGGGAAGATTTACTTAATTCATTGTTAATTGTTCATTGTTAATTATTCATTGTTCATTGTTTATGAATATACCTAATTCCATTACATTAAGTCGAATTTTACTGGTTATACCTTTAATTTACCTGTTATATCAGCCCTCGATCGAACTTCAATGGTTAGCTTTTGCTATCTTTATCATAGCCTCCTTAACGGATTGGTTAGACGGTTATTTAGCCCGAAAATTAAATCAAGTTACCGAATTAGGTAAATTTTTAGACCCATTAACCGATAAAATTTTAGTCATAACTCCCTTATTAATCCTCATTGAAAGACAAATTATTCCCGCTTGGGGAGTATTAATTATTATTGTCAGGGAAATTGCCATTGCAGGTTGGCGAGTTAATCCTCAATTAAGTCAAAAAGACAGTATTTCAGGGGCAAATATTTGGGGTAAATTAAAAACCGTCTCACAAATTTTAGCCATTGCCTTATTAATTATTCCTTTAGTGGGGATATGGCAAACTGTGGGAATAATTTGTTTTTGGCTATCGGTACTATTAACGATTATTTCTGGTTTAATTTATATTATGGAATGAGAATTTAATAAAATAAAATAGTTTATTTTAAGAGATTGCTTCGTACCTCGCAACGCAAAGCGCCTCGCAATGACAATCCGACTTAATTAAATTATTGAATTTCCATTCCTCTTTATTCTGTTTAGGTAAAATTATGGGTTATTTTGACACACTAATCGAAAAATTTGAAGACAATCCAGCCTTAGAAGAAGCCTTCGGTAAACATATTCATTGGGGTTATTGGGAAAATCCCGACAACGCTACTGGCACTCTTTTAGACTTTGCTATGGCGGCGAATAATTTATCTCAATTAGTCATTAAAACCGCACAAATTCAAGACGCAGTGAGTATTCTTGATGCTGGTTGTGGTTTTGGCGGTACAATTAGCTTATTAAATGATTCTTTTCATAATCTCAATTTATACGGTGTAAATATCGATAATGCACAGGTTGAAAGAGCCAGAAAAAAGATTCTTCCACAGAATAATAATAACATCCAATTTATTAATGCTAATGCCTGTGATTTACCTGATTTTAATCTCTTATTTGACTATTCGATCGCCCTGGAGTGTATTTTCGCTTTTCCTAGTCGAGAAATATTTTTTCAACAAGTAAGAAAAAACTTAAAACCTGCTGGTAAATTAATTATTGTGGACTTTATTATTAACCCTAATATGAGGAAATTTTGGTTATGGTTTGAAAATCAAATTTTGAGTAAACTAATTACCGATACCTATGGTTCAAAAGCGACAAATCAAGTCAAATTTATTGGCATTAAAGAGTATGAAAATATCGCAAAAAATACAGGATTCAAACTAGAAAAAGTTATAGACATAAATAAAAATGTCCAACCAACTTATCCAGTTATTAATAAAATAATTGTTGATAATTTTAGTGACTTAATCACCGCAAAAGGTTTAGAAATTTTTAGTCAATTCAATTTAATTAATTATCAAATTTTAGTCTTTTCTTCCTAACTTATTCCATCGAGTCCTAGTAAAAAAAATTTTAGTTATTCAAGATTGAGTATGATAAATTGCTAAGACGGAAAAATCAAGTTATTAGAAGTTACGCACTTGTACCGAAAATCAAACGATTGAGATTCCTTCGCTACTCTCGGAATGACAAAATATCATTTAGAGATGCGTAAATCTTGGTTATGATAATTTTTAATTAAGTACTGCCCTTTGATTATTCCCTATAAAGCGAACTCAGGTTAAAATAGATGGGTTGTATAAGAATATAAAAAAGAAGGAAATAATTTTGGTTAATACATCATCTTTTAATACTACAAAATCAGAAGAAATTTTTGCTGAAGCTCAAAAACTAATGCCGGGGGGGGTTAATTCCCCTGTGAGAGCGTTTAAATCCGTTGGTGGGCAACCCATAGTGTTCGATCGAGTCAAAGGGGCTTATATTTGGGATGTGGATGATAATAAGTATATCGACTATGTTGGTTCTTGGGGACCTGCTATTTGTGGTCATGCGCACCCCGAAGTGATTACAGCTTTAAAAGAAGCCTTAGAAAAAGGTACAAGTTTTGGTGCTCCTTGTGCGTTAGAAAATACCCTTGCAGAAATGGTAATTGAAGCCGTACCCAGTATTGAAATGGTGCGTTTTGTCAACTCAGGT
This sequence comes from Geminocystis sp. CENA526, assembly GCF_050753365.1. Classification (NCBI taxonomy): domain Bacteria; kingdom Bacillati; phylum Cyanobacteriota; class Cyanophyceae; order Chroococcales; family Geminocystaceae; genus Geminocystis; species Geminocystis sp. CENA526. The sequence continues at coordinate 4,291 of NZ_JBLZFY010000136.1, read as the reverse complement.
ACAGAGGCTTGTTTGTCAGTTTTGCGTTTGATGCGCGCCTATACCAAGAGAAATAAAATCATCAAATTTGAAGGATGTTATCATGGACACGGTGATATGTTCTTAGTACAAGCAGGTTCTGGTGTGGCTACCCTTGGTTTACCTGATTCCCCCGGTGTACCAAAATCCGTTACCGCCGATACCTTAACCGCACCCTATAACGATTTAGAAGCGGTGAAAAAAATCTTTGCGGAAAATCAAGGAGAAATTGCAGGGGTAATTTTAGAAGCGGTGGTGGGTAACTCTGGCTTTATTCCTCCTGATGCTGGTTTTCTCGAAGGTTTAAGGGTATTAACCCAAGAAAATGGGGCTTTATTGGTATTCGATGAAGTAATGACTGGTTTTCGTATTGCATACGGTGGTGTACAAGAAAAATTCGGCGTTACCCCTGATTTGACTACTTTAGGTAAAGTTATCGGCGGTGGTTTACCTGTGGGTGCTTATGGTGGTAAAAAAGAAATTATGGCATTAGTTGCGCCTTCGGGTCCAATGTATCAAGCAGGTACTTTATCAGGAAATCCTTTGGCTATGACGGCAGGAATTAAAACCCTTGAATTATTACAAAAACCCGGTACTTATGAATATTTAGACAAAATCACTACAGAATTGATTACAGGTTTGCTCGATCGAGCTAAAAAAGCAGGACATCAGGTAACAGGAGGCAATATAAGCGGTATGTTTGGGATGTTTTTCACGGGCAATCCTGTGCATAACTACGGTGATGCGAAAAATGCTGATACCGCTAAATTTGGACGTTTTCATCGGGGGATGTTAGAAAGAGGGGTTTATTTAGCACCCTCTCAATTTGAAGCAGGTTTCACTTCGATCGCCCATACAGAAGAAGACATCCAAAAAACCTTAGCCGTAGCAGAGGAGGTGTTTAAGATTATTTAGGGATTAGAAGGAGTAAGGAGTAAGGAGTAAGGAGTAATGAGTAATGAATAAGGAGTAAGAAGTAAGGAGTAAGGAGTAAGGAGTAAGGAGTAAGGAGTAAGGAGTAATGAGTAAGGAGTAAGGAGTAATGAGTAATGAGTCAATAATTGTTAATTGTTAATTGTTAATTGTTAATTGTTAATTGTTTTAATATCGTTCATCAATATTAATCCATTCATAACCGTTGATGATGCCTTGAAAATAATCCGCTATTGTCTCTATGGGATAGGGCGTATTACCATTGACTCCGAACCATCGATCGTAAATATCAATGGCACTTGGTGTATCGGTGACAACCCCTTGCATAAATTTAACGATGCTATAGTTAACAGTGGTACGCCAAGCCGAATCATTTTCAGGGATTGTACAAGCATAAGATTCGATCATATAAGGAAATTCAGGCACAATTTCATATTGTTGGGAATTATCAGCTTGTTTTTTCAAATTTTGCAATAATATCCCATCTCCAGCAAAACCGTCTATTTCCCCTTTGGTTAACTTTTCCATGCCTTCTTCTTCACTGGTAAAAAAGATTAATTGCGCCCCTTGAGCAAATATTCTCATGGCTTTTTCATTAGTGGTGTTAGGAATTACGCCAATTTTTGCCCCTTTCAAGTTATCGCTATTGGCAAAACCACTACCCTTATTAACAATCATCTGTGTACCACTAGCAAAGTAACTCACGGCAAAGTCCACAATTTTTTCTCTTTCCCATGTCACCGTAGTCGAACCACATTCGATGTGAATAGTACCATCTTTGATTTTATCAAAACGAGTATCAGGATCAACTACAATTAATTCTAGTTTAATGGGTTTTCCTAATTGTTTCTCCGTTTGCGATCGAATTAACTCTAAAATATCTAAAGAATAACCCACGGGTTTTCCCGTCTCATCCACAAAAGCAAAAGGGGGAGTATCTTCACGATAACCTGCTCTAATTACTCCTGTACTTTTAATCTGATTAAAAATTTCTCCAGCGAATACTGGTATTTGTACACCGCAAACGACTGAACACGACAGTACGATCGAAATCAATTTATTAAACATTCTTAGTAAAAATTCCTCACACAAAAGAATAGATAACAAAATAATAATAGAATATAGTTTGTATTAAAACTTGAAAAAATCGTTAAGGTTGAGTGCATCTTTTGAGAATGAAAACGCCCTAGCTTACTAAGGGGGGGATAAAACATTATGGAGTATTCCAAAAGTCAACCCATTTCGCAATTCCTTCTTCCGCTAAAATCCAACGTCTCACGGCGATATTTTCTCGGATAACTTCTTGATTCCCTTTGACTAAGGCATATTTATAGGCAATAGCTTTACCTGCACTTTCGTTAAAGGAAATTTCTCCAAACCAAGTATTCGGGTTAATATATTCCAATCGATAGCCTTTAGTAATATCCCAATTACCTAATTCTGGACAATCTCCCGTTACAATAATGGATTCTCCCAGTTTTGTACTGATACCATTAATTTGCACTCTGACGATGGTTTTTCCTTTGACTTTATTCCCCATAAGGCTAAAAACGAAGACACTTTGAGGAGGTAATTGTAAATTACTGACATTACCATTAATTACTTCGATCGAACTTCCTGTTAACATACAGTAATATTCATCATCCATTAATTCCGTGTTAGTTAATTGAATGGTTTGATGGGTATAGGATTTATTGATACACACTAAACAACGAAAATCTCGATAACGTCTCAAAAAACAGTAAATATCATTGTTGATATATTTTTCAACTTGACTACCTAAAGACACGGCTGGATTAATTTTTCTGAGTTTGGATAGCTTACTTAAATCTTGATAGATAGGGGTATCAGTATCCCATTTTTCCATCATAGGGCGATTATAGGGATCTTCACCGCCGTTAGTGTCATTATGTAAATATTGTTCAGTGCCATAATAAATACAAGGAATCCCTCGACAAGTCATAATCAAAGCCACTGCTAACCTTAAAGCATTGCCATCGGGGTTAAGACTGCCAAAACGAGGCATATCATGGTTATCAAAAAAAGTGATTAATTCCGTAGCGTTATTATAAAGATAGTCAAGATTAAAGACTTCTTGTATTAAATGGAAGCCCCCGGTAGCATTTTTAGCCAAACATTCCCGAATAGCGCCCGATAAGCCAAAGTCTAATATAGACATTCCCGATTCATTGGCAAAATTCGGAGATTTACCATCTTTAGGGTTACTAAAACCCCACTCTCCAAAGGCAAATAAATCTGGGCGATGGGTTTTCAAGTCTCCTAAAAATTCTTGCCAAAACCATAAGGGCATATGCTTAACGGTATCAATTCTCAAGGCATCAATACCAATATCTAACCATTGTTTAATAGCACTTTTAATATAATTACGATATTCGATATTACTTTCATTAAAGGTAGCTAAACCTGCCATTTCATAATATAAAAGTTGATATTCGTTTTCCCAGTCGGTAATTTCGGGATTATGATAATACCAGTTATGAGTATCGTTATAAAAATCTGCGATTAAGACTCCATCATCATAAAGTTTCCCTTTTTCGCCACTAACATCTGGACTGCTATGATTACACACTATATCGAGAATTATTTTAATGCCTAAACTGTGGGCTTTTTCTACTAATCGATTTAAGGCGGTACATTTTGACAGAGAATTTTCCTCCCCTAATGCCAAAAAACGAGGATTGATACGTTTGAAATCTTTTGTCCAATATCCGTGCATCGGTGCGTTATCGAATTGTAGAGATTCCACTTGCTCAAATAAGGGCGAAATCCAAAGTGCCGTTATCCCCATATTTTTGAGATAGTCTAGTTTATCGATGATGCCTTGTATATCTCCTCCCCAATATTTCCCCCAATAGTGTCGAGAGAGATCATATAAGTTAGGATTAAAACCGGGGTTGTTTCGATCGTCTCCATCCAAAAATCGATCGACAATGATAAAATATATAGTCTCCTGACGAAATTCGATCGATCGGGTAAACAAAAATTCCCAATTAAACTCATCTTTTTCTGTAGAGAGGGAGACGTGACAACCTGCGGCGGCTTTGACGGCGGGAGTTTGATGTGAAAAAGTCATAGAGAATGCAGCTAATTAATTTATGCACCTCGATCGTATCATTTCCCTATAGTTTAAGGCATAACCATTATTTTTTTTTAATATTTGAATACTCACCTCAGTTCGAGATAACATTTAGGCTAAATCGATCAAATAATAATAAGATTTGATTAAAAATAATTATAAATTGATTTTTTATAGTGATTTAATAAATTTAATTAAGACTTTATAGCATTTTCTTCCCCCTCTTCCCCCTCTTCCCCCTCT
>NZ_JBLZFY010000135.1:0-9153 GCF_050753365.1 Geminocystis sp. CENA526 | reverse complement strand
TAACATTATAATCCGTAGCAAAAAGATGCTTTTCTTCACCAGAAACTATGATGTTATCGAATCTTCAAGTCAAACCTTTTATTTCCATTCCGATTTTACTAATTTTTTCTACATTTAATATCTCTCTCCCCGTGTTGAGTCAAAATATATCTACCCCGTCTCAAACACAGATAGAGTCAAAAAATGATGTGAATTTTAGTCAACATTTTAACAAATTAGGAATAGAAGGTTCAATTATAATCTATGACTCGCAACTCGATCGAACTTTTCAACATAATTCCCAACGTAATATTACTCCTTTTCCCGTTGCCTCTACCTTTAAAATACTTAACTCTCTTATTGCCTTAGAAACTGCTGTCATCAAAGATGAAATTGCTGTTTTAACATGGGATGGAGTAGAAAGAAGCCTTCCTGTGTGGAATCGAGACTTAAATTTAAAAGAGGCGTTTCAAATCTCAGGTGTTTGGTTTTATCAAGTGTTAGCCCGTCGCATCGGTTATAATCAAATGACATCATGGGTGAAAAAAGTTGACTATGGTAACAACAATACAGGCAATCCAGAAGACATTGATCAATTTTGGTTAAACGGAAAATTACAAATAACTCCTCAACAACAAATACAGTTTCTCCGTCGTCTTCATGATAACGATTTACCTTTTTCTGACAGGACAATTTCGATCGTCAAAGATATAATGATTAATGAGAAAACCCCTAACTATACCATTAGAAGTAAAACGGGTTGGTTTGGTTATGGAAATCCAGACATTCAAAATATTGGTTGGTATGTGGGTTATGTGGAAACCAAAGACAACGTTTATTTTTTTGCCACTAACATTGATATTAAACAAGAAAAAGATGGTATTGCCAGATTACAGTTAACTCGTCTTTGTCTGGAAGATTTAGGGGTTTTTGCATCTAAGTAGGGAAAACCACATCTTGATTTACCTCGATCGACTGTGACATGATAACAAGTAGGTTGGGTTGAGGAAACGAAACCCAACACATCATCAAATCTTTAGTTTACAGTAACAACCGAAAAAAAGGCTAAAGCCTATAAACTTTTGACTAACACAATTTACCAGATAATAACAGGAAATATGATTTCGATCGATAGCGAAGGAATCTCAATATTGTTGGGAAAATGTGTAAGTCTTTATTTTGTTGGGTTTTATGCTTTGGAAAAGACGACTCAATTTAAAGATTTTTCATCAACCCAACCTACATATATTTATTAATTATTGATTAAAAGCAAGTAAAAAACTATGACTACTGTTTTAGAAAAAGGAAATATCTCTATCCATACAGAGAATATTTTTCCCATTATCAAAAAATCCCTTTATACTGATCATGAAATCTTTTTAAGAGAGTTAATTTCTAACTCCGTTGACGCTATTTCTAAAGCAAAAATGGCATCCTTAGCAGGAGAAATTACTAATAATTTACCTGAGCCTGAAATTACCGTTACTATTGACAAAGAAAATAAAACCCTGTCTATCAGCGATAACGGTATCGGCATGACAGTGGATGAAATCAAAAAATATATCAACCAAGTCGCCTTCTCCAGCGCCGAAGACTTTATCACTAAATACGGTAAAACCGCCAATGATTTAATCGGACATTTCGGTTTAGGATTCTATTCCGCTTTCATGGTAGCCAAGCAAGTAGAAATCGACACCTTATCATACCGTGAAGGAGCAACCGCCGTCCACTGGTCTTGTGATGGTTCACCCGAATTTCAGTTAACAGACTCCTCTCGCACAACTCCCGGCACAACTATCACCCTCACTATCATGGATGAGGAAACAGAATATTTAGAGGAATCTCGCATTAAAAACCTCATCAAAAAATACTCTGACTTTGTACCCGTTGCTATTAAAATGGGGGATGAGCAAATTAACCGTCAAAAAGCCTTATGGAAAGAATCCCCTCAAAATCTCACCGATGAGGATTACCTAGAGTTTTACCGTTATCTCTATCCTTTTCAAGAAGATCCGTTATTGTGGGTACATTTAAACACAGATTATCCATTCTTACTCAATGGTATCCTATTTTTTCCCAAATTACGTCCCGATGTTGATGTCACTAAAGGGCAAATTAAGCTATTTTGTAACCAAGTCTTTGTCAGTGACCATTGTGAGGAAATTATACCAGAGTTTTTAATGCCCTTACGAGGTGTTATCGATAGCCCTGATATTCCTTTAAACGTTTCCCGTAGTGCTTTAACTAATCATCGCACTGTCAGACGCATTGCTGATTTTATCAGTAAAAAGATCGGCGATCGACTCAAATCCTTATACAATGAGGATAAGGCAAAATATATCAGCAGTTGGGAAGATGTCGGCACATTCGTTAAATATGGTGCATTGAGAGACGAAAAATTTAAGAAACAAGTGGAAGACTTAATCATCTATCGCACTACTTATCAAGCGAATAAGGAAGAAACCCCCAAAGTAGAAATTGACTCTGGTGATGATGCTTGGAAGGATGTCACTCCCGATGTGAATCAACCTTATACTACTTTAAACGAATACCTAGAACGTAACAAAGAAAAACACGAAAAGCGAGTTTTTTACTGCAATAATGCTCAAACTCAAAGCACTTACGTTGATTTATACAAGAATCAAGGCATCGAAGTCTTATTCATGGATTCTTTCATCGATGCTAACTATTTTATCCCCTTCCTTGAAAGAGAATATACTGATGTCAAATTCTCAAGGGTTGACTCGGAGTTAGACTCTAGCTTGGTGGAAGACGACAAAGCCAACGAAATTGTTGACGCTAATAGTAATAAAACCCGTGCGGAAGTCATCAAGGAAATTTTTGAGAAAGCGATTAACAAGCCCAAAATTAACATCAAAACTCAATCCTTAAAAAGTGAAACTCAGGAAGAAACTCCTCCTGCCATGGTATTGTTACCCGAAGCCATGCGCCGTTTTCAAGAGATGACTGCCATGATGCAACAACGGGAAATGAAGTTTCCTGAAGAACATATGTTGGTAATTAATACCGCACATCCTTTGATTGAAAATATCTATCAACTCAACAAAGGTGCAATCATTCAAGGTAGCGGTGAATCTCCTACTCAGGAGATGGTTAACCTTATGTGTCAATATGTCTATGATTTGGCTTTGATGGCGCAACGCGCGTTTAATGCTGAGGAGATGATTGATTTTGTAGCTCGATCGAACAAAGTTTTAACCAAATTAACCAAGCGCTAAAATTATAGGGTGGGCATTGCCCACCTTTTTTAAAGTATAAATTACTTCGATCGAACTGCTAACAAAACTAACCAAGTGCTAAAATAAAAAAGGTTGATTTTTTTAGGCAAATTCTGTATAATGTTAAAGTACGATTCGGGGTTATAGCTCAGTTGGTAGAGCACTGCAATGGCATTGCAGGGGTCAGCGGTTCGAATCCGCTTAGCTCCATATATTTAAGATTTTGAAATAGTTACTGAAAAATCAACATTACACCGATCGAAATGATTAATGTACCAGCGATCGAATTAATTACTTTCATCATCTTAGTTTTTTTTAGTAAAGAACTGGTTTTGTCTCCCATTAAAGCATAAATTAGTTTTGCACCACCAACTCCGATGGTTGCCATCAGAATAATAACGAAAGTATCTGTTATGGAAATAGTTGATAAATCGACAAAGGCTGGAAGAAAACTTAAGTAGAAAAATATCGCTTTTAAATCACCTAAACTAATAAAAAAACCGATTAAAAAACTAGATAAGAATGAAGATTTACTATGGATATTAAGTGTTATTTCTTGATTTTTAGTTCTCCATAATCCAATTCCTAACCAAATTAAATACCCTCCGCCGATGAGTTTAAATATTGTTAATAAATTTGTGGGAATTTCTCGCAGAAAAGTTAAGCCATAAATAGCTAATAAAATAAAAATAATATCCCCTGAAACAATACCAATAGTTGTTAAAAAACCATGACGAAATCCATAGGTTACAGCTCTTACAGAAACTGCTAAAACACTGACACTAGGTATCAAGGCAAGAATTACGATCGAAATAAATAAACTCAAACTACTATTGAAAGTCATAAACTGTATTTTTACTCAGTTTCTTTTTGGGGAGGCAACTCTAAAGATGACTCTAATTGGGCTTTTTGCTGTACTTTTTCCCTTGTTTCAAAACTTAAGGGTATTTTCTCTAATTCAGGTAATGCCACTAATTTACGGCGTTTTTGGCTTCTCTGTTGTGTGGTAAATGTCGGTAAAGGTTGTTCTTTTTCTTGCTCATTTAACCAGTAACTTGCCACAGGTAAAGTATGTTCTAAATCTTCTAACAAGCGAGGAATAATCATCACGGAGTTTAATTCCCCTATCCTTTCGGCTTCCGCCATTCCTGCTTCAATGGCAACGGCAACATTGGCAACCGTACCTCTAATAATAGCAGTACATAGCCCTGCCCCGATCGTCTCATAGGAAGCCAATTGTACATCTGCGGATTTTAACATGGCATCGGCTGCTCCTACCATAGCTGGAAATCCTTTCGTTTCAATTAAACCGATCGATCGATTACTTAGTTTACTATAACCTCGTTGCTTTTGTGCCATTTCCACTAGACGACTACCGATGGGAAAAATCGCTTCTAAATTAGGCATGGGGCGAGGTATAACTAATTTTGTGTGTAATTGTCCAATTTGTTCCGCCATTTTTGCCCCTTCTTCCACCGCTAAACGTACATCAGCAATATTTCCTCGTACGATCGCTGTACAATGCCCTGCGCCTATTTTTTCGTAACCAACTAACATCACTTCTGCGGATTTTAACATCATATCAGCAGTGCCAACGATGGCAGGAAAACTATAAGTGGAAACTAAACCGAGAGCGCTATCGGGACTTATATGCCTATGTCTCATGAAGGGTGATCAAAAATGAGTTAGTATGAACCTATTATAGTTAAGATTTTCTTAATCTTGTCTATGGTTTTATCATACATTGATTATGAGTAATTGACAATTAAATAAGCTAGTTTACATTTAAGTAGAATGGTGAGAGGAGGCAAAAGGCAACACTTCGACTACGACATTTCGACGGTTATCGAGCGTAGTCGAGATAATGAGCAAAAAATCTGATAGGATAATAAGTTTAGTTTCTATGATTTTTTATGCACAAAATTCCCGTTACTGTTATTACTGGTTTTCTCGGCGCTGGAAAAACTACCCTATTGCGTCATCTATTACAAAATAATCAGGGTAGAAAAATCGCTGTGATTGTCAATGAGTTTGGGGAGGTTGGCATTGATGGAGATTTGTTACGCAGTTGTCAGGTATGTGATGATGGTGAAGAAAATAGCAATATTATTGAGTTAACTAACGGTTGTCTTTGCTGTACGGTACAAGAAGAATTTTATCCCACTATGCAGGAATTGTTAACGAGAAAGGATAATATAGATTCGATCGTCATTGAAACATCAGGATTAGCCTTGCCTAAACCACTGATTCAGGCTTTTAAATGGCAAGAAATTCGTAACCATGCCACCGTAGATGCAGTTATTACCATTGTGGATAGTGACGCTTTAGTTAAAGGTACTTTTGTCGGTGATATAAAAGCCTTAGAGACTCAAAGACTCAATGATCCTAGTTTAGATCATGAAAGTTCGATCGAGGAGTTATTTGAAGATCAATTAGCTTGTGCTGATTTAGTATTATTAACCAAAACAGATTTATTAGATGATAACGATTTAACTTCCGTCAAGGATTGGTTAGAGAAAGAATTGCGCACGGGAATTAAAGTGATTCCCTGTCATCAAGGGGAAATTAACCCCGATGTCTTACTTGGTTTTAATAGTGCCGTAGAAGATAACTTGTCGAATCGTCCATCTCACCACGATAATGAGGAAGAACATGATCACGATGATGATATAGAATCCAAAGAATTATTTATAGAAAACCCCGTGAATCCTCAAGAATTAATCAGCAAATTGCGTACTATAGTCAACAATTTCGAGATTTATCGTATCAAAGGCTTTGTTAATGTGGTAGATAAACCAATGCGTATGGTATTACAGGGTGTCGGCGATCGATTTGACACATTTTTCGATCGATTTTGGCTACCCGAAGAAAAGCGAGTTACCAAATTAGTCATTATTGGGCGCAACTTACAGGATATTGATAATGACATTTTCAGAATCCGAGATAGTCTTTAACTTAATATTACAAGAGCAAGTGAGCAATGTCAGTTCAATTATCATTCCAACTACTGCGCCATGCGGATTCTGCGAGGGCGATCGAGTATTTTTTATGTATTTTTTGATATTGAGTATCTAGTTCATTTAACTGTTGAAGAAGGTTATTAATTTTTTGGCGAATTAAATTTAAACTAGGATCATTAAATTCGATTTCTGTTAACCTTAAACACACCGCCACAATAGGAGTAATATCAATATTATGATCCGATTTATCTTCTCTTTCAATTAATAAACTAAGGAGATTAGGCGCACCACTGACAAGGGAAGTATTTTCTTCGGCTTGTAACGCCATTTCTAAAATTTTACTAGGTATTTTATCAGGTAAAATATGAGCTTGTTGTAAATATTTATTGGCACGATGAGAGATATTAGTTAAACATTCTTCTAAACAATCTTCAATATCTAACTGTAATTTGATTAAATCTTGGGAATCTAATTCATTATCTTCTATCTCATTACTCTGCTGATTTTCGTTTATTTCTGACTCTGATACATCATCATTATTGTATATTTCTTCTTTGGAAAAAACTTGAATTATTTGATTATAAAAGTCTCTAATTATTTGATTATCACTGAGTTCGATCGAGCTAAAGGCTTTTAATAAATCATCTTGAAAAACAGTCTCTAAACCCTTAATTTTTTGCTGTAAATCGTATCTTTGTTGATAGGTTAAATCTAAAAAAGCAGTAGGATATTTTTGAGTACAAATTTGATAAGTAGCCACAGTCAATTGACGTTTAACCACAGCACTTAAACTCTCAAAATAATGACAATATAAACCCTGTAAATTAACAGCTAAATTTTTAATTTTTTCATTTAAAATAGTCAAATCACTGCGTAATTGTTTGATTGACTTACTCATTTTTAGTGAATAGTAGAGAGTGAATAGTGAATAGTGAATAAAGTCGCTTTAGCAGACGGTAGTGGATTATTGATTAACAACTAAAACTATTTTTAATTCCTAATTCTTAATTCTTAATTCCTAATTTCTCATTCCTAATTATTTTAACCCTGCTTGTGCGGCTACTTCTTCAGCAAAATTGGTTTCTTCTTTTTCGATGCCTTCCCCTAAAACAAAACGGGTAAAACGGCGCACTTGGATATTTTCACCAATTTTAGCCACTTGTTGAGTAATTAATTCTTCTACCGTGATACCTTGTTCACGAATATAAGGTTGACTCAATAAGCACATTTCCCCTAAACGTTTTTGGATTCTACCTTCAACGATTTTTTCTTTAATATTGGCTGGTTTATTGCCTAAATCGTCTCTACCCATTTCGATTTCTTTCTCTTTGGCAACGATGTCTTGAGGAATATCAGCAATTTTAATATATTCCACATTAGGACAAGCCGCAATCTGCATAGCAATATTTTTAGCTAATGCTTGGAAATCTTCACGACGGGCAACAAAATCGGTTTCGCAGTTAACTTCAACGATAACACCAATTCTTCCGCCAGTGTGAATATAACTTTCCACAATACCTTCAGCCGCAACTCTACCCGCTTTTTTCTCAGCAGAGGTGATACCCTTTTGACGTAACCACTCGGTGGCTTTGTTGATGTCTCCATCACTTTCTACGAGGGCTTTTTTGCAATCCATCATCCCTGCGTTAGTTTTTTCTCTAAGTTCTTTTACTAATTTAGCTGATATTTCTGCCATAATACTTAAATTTTAATAAAATTATCTTCAATAATCATTACATGAATTGAACCTAGCAATGACATTTTTTATTCATTCCTCATTCCTCATTCCTCATTTATTTACTCTTCTTCGTCACCGTAAGACTCGTCTTCGTAATCTTCTTCATCGTATTCATCGTATTCTGCTTCATCACCGTTAAATTCATCGATGGTGCCTTCGGCGATGGCTTTACCGTAACGCCCTTCATAAATAGCATCCGCTAATTTACCAATGATAAGTTTGATCGATCGAATTGCGTCATCATTAGCAGGAATGGGGAAGTCCACTAATTCAGGGTTACAGTTAGTATCAAGCATAGATACAACAGGTAAATTGAGTTTTTCACACTCTTTGATGGCGTTATGTTCTCTACGAATGTCAATAATGATTACAATATCAGGTACACGACGCATATCTTTGATACCGCCGAGATATTTTTGCAGTTTGCCTAACTCACGACGTAAAACAGAGGCTTCTTTTTTGGGGCGTCTGTCTAAAGCGCCACTTTCTTCTAATTCTTCTAAATCTTTGAGACGTGCTACTCTGGATTTAATGGTATCCCAGTTAGTGAGCATTCCACCTAACCAACGTTGATTGATGTAAAATGCACCACAACGAGTGGCTTCTTGGGCGATAATCCCTGCGGCTTGACGTTTTGTACCAACAAAAAGCACTTTCTTGCCATTTTCGGCGGCTTTTTTAACGTAGTTATAGGCATCATCCATTAATTGTGCGGTTTGCACTAAGTCGATGATATGTACCCCATTTCTAGCGGTGTAGATATAAGGCGCCATTTTGGGATTCCAACGGCGAGTCTGATGCCCAAAGTGTACACCAGAATCTAATAGTTCTTTTAAGGTAACTACTGACATTTTATATTCTCCTTTAGTTCGGGTTTATCCTCCATCTGGGCTAGTTTTATTTCTGATTTAGAAACACCCGACATCCCAGATGTGCGAATTTTGACAACTTTACTAGCTTATCATAATTTCTAATTTTTTTCCATAAATCATTTTTTAGGTTCGTAGTAAAGGCTTTAGCCTTTTGTTTCTTGACGGAATTGTTTACCATATTCAAGGGCTTCTAAAAAAGTTTCTTCATCAGATATTGAACCGATAGATAACATTATCAAGCCAATTATTAGCTTAAACGGCGAGAAGCCCCACACTTTGTTTTCGAGTAAAAAAAATAATTAAAACAAGTGTGGGATGAATCGCCAGTGACGTGATAAAATAACTATAGGTTAACCACCTCAACC
>NZ_JBLZFY010000134.1:0-9276 GCF_050753365.1 Geminocystis sp. CENA526 | reverse complement strand
AATAAATCTGGACGGCAATTCATCCCACACTGATTGTGTGGGTATTTCTTAACGAAAAATACAGTGTGGGGCTTCTTGCCGAAGAAAAGCTAAAATTTACAAAAAGTGTATTTTAATTGATTTGATTGTTAATTATTGGAGATTTCTATTAAACATTCCAATACTTTTGCGTCATCTCTGTAATAGCTTCAGTTAAAGGAGGTAAAAAAACCTCAATAATTTCCCAAACAATTTCAATATCAATACCTAAATATTCATGGGCTAAACGATTTCTAAAACCAGTAATTTCTCCCCACGAAATTTCCTTAAAATCCTGTTTCCATTCATCAGGTAATTTTTTGATAGACTCCGCCATAACTTCCAAATTACGAATAACCGCATCTTGGGTTTTCAAATCCTTAAAAAAAAACTCCTTTCCCTCCTTAGTATAATCTTCAATTCGGGCTAGACAATCCCTAATATGAATTAAATAAACTTGATTAGTTTTCATAATAAAACCGCTTCCTTTAAGATTTTATCTCGCAAAAAATAATGTAAAGATTTTTCTGTTACCACATCAACTTTTTTCCCCAAATAAGCCTCTAAATCATTAATTAAACCCACAGGAAACCAAGGAGTAATTCTGTTTAAATCATAGTCAATTAAAAAATCAATATCGCTATTTTCTTTTTCTTCACCCCTAGCTACAGAACCGAAAATCCTCACATTATAAGCACCATGTTTATCAGCAATTTTTATAATATTTTCCCGATATTCAGATAATAAAATATATAGTAAATTTTTCATAATAATAAACCTTCTAAAACTATTCACTATTCACTATTCACTATCAACTATTCACTACTTAGATTGATATTCCTCAATCATAGCGATCGAACCAGTGACACTTTCTGGGAAGATAACCACTAAGCCGTCTTTATCGACTTTTTTGAGTCCTGTTTCAATGGCTTCGGTTTCGTCAAGGATGACATCATAACTAGCGTTGGGATTTTCCTCGACAATACCTTTTGCGATCAATTCAGCTACAGTACCTCGATCGCGCCCTCGATTATCGTCATCTTCTTTGATGATGATGTGATCAAAAATTTGAGAGGCAATTTTACCTAATAGCATCAAATCCTCATCCCGTCTGTCTCCAGGACCACCGATTACCCCAAGGCGATCGCCCTTCCAGTTTTTCACAAACTCCCCTACAGCTAAATAACCAGCAGGATTATGAGCGTAATCAATCAACACAGAAAAATCTTTCATCTCAAAAAGGTTCATTCTGCCGGGGGTTTGATTCGCTCCGGGGTTGAAAGTGCGTACCCCTTGACGGATTAATTCGATGTCGATACCGTGAACAAATGCCGCTAAGGATGCCGCCAAAGCATTAGCAATCATAAAGGGCGCCATACCTTTCATGGTGACGGGAATATTTTCGGCTTTCTCAATTCTGAGTGTCCATTCCCCTTCAAAAATCGAGAGATAACCGTTTTCATACACCGCCGCCATACCATCACGCCGTAAGTGATCAATAATGATAGGGTTGTCTTGACTCATGGAAAAATAAGCGACTTTACCCTTGACATTTTTCGCCATTTGTGCTACCAAAGGATCATCAGCATTTAACACCGCATAACCATCAGGATTAACTGCTTCGGCGATGACTCCTTTTACTTTTGCCATTTGCTCGATCGTGTCGATGTCTCCTAATCCTAAATGATCGGCGGCTACGTTTAACACTACGCCTACATCACAGCTTTCAAAGGCTAATCCCGATCGTAAAATACCGCCTCTAGCACACTCTAACACTGCTACTTCTACAGTGGGGTCTCTCAAGATAACTCCAGCACTCACAGGACCAGTATTATCACCTTTTTCTACCATGTATTCCCCTAAGTAAATACCATCGGTACTGGTGTAACCGACAACTTTGCCTGTTTGACGATAGATGTGGGCTAAAAGTCGAGTGGTGGTGGTTTTACCGTTTGTGCCTGTCACCGCTAAAATAGGGATACGACTAGGGTGATTGTCAGGGAATAGCATATCTAGCACGGGGGCGGCAACGTTACGAGGTAAGCCTTGACTGGGGGCAACGTGCATCCTAAAGCCGGGGGCAGCGTTGACTTCGACAATGACTCCATCGACTTCACTCAAAGGCTTGGTAATATCAGGGGTAACGACATCAATTCCTGCAATGTCTAAACCAATAATTTTGGCAACTCTTTCGGCTATCCAAATATTTTGAGGATGTATTTCGTCCGTTCGATCGATCGCAATACCACCAGTACTGAGGTTAGCGGTGGCTCGTAAATAAGCGACTTCTCCTTTTTTAAGTACCGTATCCATCTCAAAACCTTGTCTTTTCAACACTCCTAAAGAAGTTCGATCGATACTGATTTTAGTTAATACATTATCATGACCTTCACCTCGATCGGGATGTTCGTTGGTTTCTTCAATCAATTCCTCAATAGTAGAAGAACCATTACCCGTAACATGGGCGGGGATTCTTTCAGAAACAGCGATGAGTTTACCATTAATGACTAAAAGACGATGATCATTGCCTTTATAGTACCTTTCCACAATTACCGATCGACTTTTTGAGGCGGCACTAGCTAAATCGTAAGCCTCCTCCGCTTCTTGCTGAGAGTTAATATCAATGGTAATGCCTCTACCATGATTACCGTCTAAAGGTTTAATGACAATGGGATAACCGCCCACATCAGCGATGGCATCCGCTAACTCATCGAGGTAATAAATAACAGTACCCTTTGGCACGGGAATCCCGGCTTCTGCTAAAGTGGTTTTAGTGCCTTCTTTATCACAAGCTAACTCTACCCCTAAAATGCTAGATTTATTACTTAAAGTGGCTTGTATCCTTTGTTGATTTGCCCCATAACCTAACTGCACCATAGCTCTTGCACTGAGCAACATCCAAGGGATTTTTCGGGCTTCGGCTTCTTTGATGATGGTTTCTGTGGAAGGACCCAAAGCTGAATTGGCTTTTAAATCTCTTAAATCTGCTAAATCTTGAGCTAATTCCTCCGCTTGATAACTTCCCGTAGTAATAATAGAGTTACAAAGTCTGACGGCGGCTCTACCTGCGTATCTTCCTGCCTCCTCATAAACATACTCAAACACTACGTTATAAACACCGGGGGTAGAAGTTTCTCTCGTACGACCAAAGCCGACAGGCATTCCTGCTAATTCTTGCAGTTCGAGGGCAATATGCTCAATAATATGCCCCATATAAGTACCTTCTTGTACCCTTTCCAAAAAACCGCCACGATGATCTCTGGAACAGAAATGTTCGACTAAAGAGGGTAAGATTTTGACTAAACCTTCATAAAACCCCGGTATCAGGTTAGATGGTTTTTCGGCTACGTCTTCCAAATCCAGACGCATTTGGATTAATTTTTGTCGGCGGATACTCCAATAATTAGGTCCCCGAAGGGTTTGTGTTTTCAGGATTTTCATGGTTTTTTGCTGTTAGACGGTACTTATTTTTAGAGGCATTTTTTAGTGTCTCGTTTTTAATCTTTTTTTAACTGTTCAAGGTGAACATTTTTTATGTTTTTTATTGCTTTAGCTCTTAAAGTGTCAATGGTTATTAATTATTCCACTATCCCAGCCATAGGTTGATGAGTTTTGCGATTATAACGATCTCCATGACCTAAAATGTGTAATCTCAGGTTGTGGAGTGCCAAGGGTTCTTCAGCACTTACCTTACCGTGATTAGTATAACTCATGGCTTGACCATCTACGATCGTCACTGTACCCTTGCCAATAACTTCAATATATTCATCTTTTTGAAAAACGGCACAAGTATCTTCATCGATACCGATACCCAACCTTTCAGGATGGTTAGATAGGGCGCTTAATAGTCTTGCCATGCGGTTACGATTGTGAAAATGTTGATCTACTATCACTTCGGGAATGATACCCAAGCCCATCGCCATATCCACTAAAGCTCGATTAGGAGATTCTCCACTGCTACCTCCTGCAATCATGTGATGCCCCATAACTGCCGCTCCTGCACTTGTACCTCCGAGGGTAATTTCTCCTAATTTTACTCGCTGACGGATTCTTTCCATGAGGGGAGTATCTGCTAATAAACCACAGAGTCTAAGTTGATCTCCCCCTGTCATAAAAATACCAGTACATTGTTCTACATACTCTTGATAGCCTTTATCTTCTCCTTGAATACGATCTCTGACATCTAGTACTTTTAAATCTTTTGCACCCATATCACTAAATATACTGACATATCGATCGCCGATGATGCTAGGTTCACGGGAGGCGGAGGGAATAATTCCGATAATTGCATCAGTACCACCTGCACAATGCCAAAAACTTTGTAAAATTTCTTTGCCGTGGACTTTATCTTCTGCACCTCCTATGACTAGGACAGAACTTCTAAGATATTGCTTCATGTTATTTTATATAATTCCCTACTTAGACTAAATTTTCATATCTTCAAGTTTACAGCAATTAGGAGTTTCACGGTTAAGGGTTCAAATGAACGGGGAAAGGGAGGAAAATGTGAATAATTAATTGGCTAGTATATTTTAAGTGTAAAAAGTGTTATTGTTCAATATCTTTGTGTCAACATTAGTTGACATAGACAAATTCTAGGCTAAGACGTATTTAACTTACCGTTTTTATTAAGTCTTAAAATGACTTCATCGCTTACCTGTTGCCTTTTGCCCTTTGCCTTTTGCCTACCTCCATTTGTAAACTAGCTTACTCTTTGATAGATTCAAGTAACCATTGTTTAATTTCTGTGGAGTCTTCTTCAGATATGCTCGAAACACTTAACATTTTAGAAAGTAAACTTAATCGCTTTTTAAAGATGGATTCTATGTGAGAAAAACCACTAAGATTGGTATAAACGGGCAAGTCTGAGGTTTCTAATTGGGCGACTCTTGTATAGATGGAATTTTCTAATTCAAAATCTAGTAGTTGCCATGCTAAACATTGCGATAAGCAACCTAATAAATCTAAGGCTACTTGAGGTTGTTTTGTGATTCCGTATAATCGATCGAGGGCAAATTGGGCGATCGAACTTACTTCTTTAAAACTAACACGCCATTGCTCAGGTTGCCCTGGGCTAACGAGACGGGCTAATGCCCAAGCGGCTTTTTGACGATGTGCCATGTGCTTCCCTGTTTTGATTACATGACGTAAAAATTCTAAGTTGCGGGTATTGCATTCTCCACATTTTCCTAAAGAGTTTAAAAAAACTAAGGCTTTTGCTTCCATTTGAAAATATTTGAACCCTTCGATCAATTTTGCATCAAAACCAGTCCAATATAATTTACCGGGTAGGTTGACAATGGCTTGGTATAATCGATCGTCTAATCTGCCTAAGTCTTGATTGATTTTCATTTGTACCCATTTTTCCAGTTGATTTTCAGAGGCTTTAATATTGGCAGATTCATCGAGGTTAATAGATGACAAAATTTCTCCTAAAGAGGATACGGCGACAACGGTTTTAGTGGTAAAGGAAGAGGAGTTGAAAAAATTATCAATTTCTAACCAACGAATTAAATCATCGATGATTTGACTACGATTAACAGCAATTGTAGTTTGTTTGACTAAATCTCGTCTTCGATCGTGCAGTCGTCCATTATTAAAATTTTTGCTTAATTGAATGGCAACATCTTCCCAGTGTTTAAAATCAACTCGTATATTGGGTTGAATAATTTTTCCATTACGGGTACGAGAAATTTGGGGAATCAGAGTTTGTAAATTGACAGGATTAGCAATTTTGGTAACTTCTTTCACCTCTTGGGTATCGGAAGCCACTTCAATTTTAAATCGAGCGTTTTGATTTTTTTGAGAAACTAAGGTTAATAAAAGTCTTTCATCAAAGGTATATTCTACTTCTAAATCTAACAAGTCTCCTTGTTTTAAATTAGAGGCAAAAATATTTTTTAATGCCACTTGTCTCGATCGTTCTTGTTTGGTATTAACATTAATTTTATTACCCATACCTACCCAGATTTTAAAGACTAAATTACCTGAATCTTTTTGGGGTAATTTAAAAGTATCTTTGATACAGGTTTTATAGGGATATTTTTGTCCTTGGGCAATCAATAAATTAAGTTTACTATTGCCATTGGTAATAGCTTCTAAATAAATATTAGTGGGGTTTACTCTTTCTACAGAAGTTAAAGCCCCTGAAGCAAATAAACTAGCCCCTTTGGCTACGGCTAAATCTGGATTTCCTTCATCCAAAATCAAAATACCTCCGAAAAATTCCCTCAATCTTTCTTTAATTAAAGGGAAATAAGTCATCCCGCCATTAAGTAAAATTCCGTCCACTTTTGGCACTTCTTTTAAAGTAGCTTTTGCTTTTAATAATACGTCCAAAATCGGCACAATAAAGGTATCAAATCGATCGATAAAAGGACTTTCATTAAAGGCAGTATCGGGATTCATAATTTCTAATAAATCAATAGTTAAATCAGGGCATAATAATTCTTTTAAAATACCTTTCATTTTTTCTGTGTCAATACTATGACGAATGGGAACATTTCCTTCTAAAAAAGTTCCTTGAAAAGACATTTTAAATTCGCTTTTATCCCTTGTATAACTATATTCTCCTCCCCATAATTTCTTAAATTTTTCTGCATAAATGGGCAATTCATAACTTAATTTATCTCGATCGACGGTGGATAGTTCCACATTGTTTAACCCATGATCTAAGATATAATCAGCGATTAATTTGTCTATCTTGTCTCCCCCTACCCTTGTACGAGAGCCAATAGCAATATCATTGATGACAAACTTGTTGTATTTTTGTGACCACTGTACCTCATGGAGCGTGACATCTAAAGTACCGCCTCCCAAGTCATACACCATAATATTAGAAGGGGTATTCACATTGAAACGAGGGGGAATATCTCCTTTTTGCATGGAGTGGAGGAAGTCGTATAAAGCGGCTTGAGGCTCAGATAACAAAACCACTTCAGCTTCTTGCCAACCAGCCAACATGGCGGATTTACGGGTGGCTTCAATGGCATCGGATTCGTAGGAAGCTGGATGAGTAATTACCACTCCTTCCACGTTACCATATCGATCGAGTAACTGTTGACGACAAAAAGCCAACACTTGAGAAGCCGCCATTTCTGGGGTAACTTCTCCCGATGTGAGTTGATAGTAAAAAGCTTTCCCGTTATCGGAATCCCCCATGTTATGTTTCCAAGCCAAAATAGTTTGATCTCGGAAAGCATAAGCGTTATTTTTAATATGTCCTCCGATTTCTCCACTGTCAACACTGTTGAATCTGACACTAGAGGGGATGGTTGCTTTGCGCACGAGACTGGAATTTTCGTCTTTCAATGGCACTTCTAACACCGAAGCGTTATATTGCTTCGTCATTTCGTTGAAGGTTGTTAAGGAAATCACTGTGTTTGTTGTGCCTAAGTCGATGCCAACACATTGCGATCGCATGACATCCTTAAGAATTTCTACATAATCAGCAGTTTCTCGACATTTATTACCGATATTTGTACCTATAATAATTGTCTTAATTTTTCGAGATTTTAGTTTATTAAATAAGCGAGAATAATCGTTATCATTACTTACTATAGCAATGGTATTAATATTTAATTGACTATTATTAATTAATTCTTCGGCGGTTTCAAAAATGAGATTGTCCACCTCTTGAGATACGGGAGTTAAACCGGGGGTTAGTTCAAAACGATAGTCAAATTGACGAAATTTACTACCATAGGCGGTTAAAACAGATGGAGTATTAGAAAAGGCTCGACGAATAACGATCGAACCATGTTTTTTACAAATATCTTCGACTATATCTAACTTAGGTTTAATGTTATCTAAATCCAATAAAATGGCAATTCTATTCATAGTTTTTATTCCTTTTTTGCTAGTTTTTAATATGATTAATTAGACTTCTTCAACTTTGGCAGGGGTGACGATTCGATCGTTTACTTTCCAACCGGGAGCGATACATTTAACTATTTTTTTATCGTCTTTACTCACAAATTGTGAACCCGATATATAGTTATACTTATTGTTGTCTAAATCTTCTCCCGTAATCTCAAAAGTCCCCTCAATTTTGTCGGGAAATTGACTAATATTTAACTGTTTAAATGCCGTTAATAAAGATTCGATCGTAATAAAGTAAGTTAAAGTATCTTTCGGGGATAAACTCTCATTATTTTCGAGGCAATTATCTAACTTTTTATAGAGAATAAATAATTGACTTAAAACAGGTTGTTGCTGATTATCCTGTAAAGATTTTGCTAAATCATAAACTGCATTTTCTAAAGAATTTAACTGAGTTTCTTTTAATTCATGTTCTAACTGTTGAATGGTTAATTCTAAATCTTGTATTTCTGCCTTAAATTTAGTTTCAATTTCCCCTAATTCTTGGACTAAATTTTGTGCTGTACGATCTTTAATTGCCGTACGAGTTAAGGCAAACTCTTTTTGTAGTTTAAAACCAAAATCTCCTAAATATTCAGAAGCCCCAAACTTGATCATTTCTTGATAACCAGTACAATTAGTTAACATTTTGCGAGAGTTATCATCGATAAATTTAGGTAACAAAATAATAAACCATAAAGTGCGTTCTTTTGACTTATTAAACTCATCAATAATATCTGCTATTTGATTTAATTTTACTAAGTCTGGTGTTTCAATATTATCAAGATAATCTTCAAATAAACTCACAAAATTAGTGACATAATTTTCCCATTTTTCTAAAAATTTTTGAATATTATCCGAATATTTACGAGAGAGATAAAAACAAAATTTTTCAGCTATATCATATTCATAATCATTAAAATCGAGATCATCCAATAAATTATCCCACGTCAGATATTGTTTACTTTCTAAAGCAGTAACAATTTTTTTCTGAATTTCTACTATTTTTAATTGTCTTTTTTGTTTGTCAAAATTACGAGGAATAAAATTATCGTAGGATTGATTTAAAAATAATACTAATTTTCCCCAACTCGATCGATTTAATTCTTCCTCGGAAAAATTCCGCAGTTTAGGCTTATTAATATTCACCCTTGCCGTTGCCTTAGACTGTTGCTCATTCATGAATTAACTCCGTAATATCGTAAATAGTGAGTAATTTATCTATCTTATGCCTACATAAGTAAAATGTCTTATCTTCTATTGTAATAACACAATTACCTGATTCCACCTCAGTTCGAGATAAGATTTAGACTAAATCGCTCGAATCATTAGAAGATTTGATTAAAAATTATCATAAATTGATTTTTGATAGCTATTTACTAAATTTAATGAAGATTT